>JADLHS010000372.1 GCA_020848635.1 Limisphaerales bacterium | reverse complement strand
TTGGCCAAGAAGATGATCGGCGAAGGCGCCCTCGGCCAGATTTACCATTACCACGCCCGTTACGCCCAGGACTGGCTGGCGGACCCCGATTTTCCCCTGAAGTGGCGATTGCAGAAATCCATCAGCGGCAGCGGGGCCCATGGGGACATCAATTCCCACATCATTGACCTGGCGCGCTACCTCGTCGGGGAATTCAAGGAAGTTTGCGGCCTGATGCAGACGTTCATCCCGGAACGTCCGTTGCCCGGCGAGCCTGGCAAGGCTGCGAACCCGGCGGCCAAGGTGAACGAAAAGCGGGGCAGGGTGACGGTGGATGACGCCGTGACTTTCATTGGCCGTTTCGAGAATGGGGCGCTGGCCAATCTCGAAGCCACCCGCGCCGCGTTCGGACGCAAGAATCATATCGCGATTGAAATCAACGGCAGCAAAGGCTCGCTGTATTTTAATTTCGAGGACATGAACCGGCTAAAGTTCTTCAACCACGATGATCCGAAAGACCGGCAGGGTTTCCGCGATATTATGGTGACGCAACCGAACGGGGTCCATCCCTACATCGCTCCCTGGTGGGGTTCGGGGCATGTATTGGGTTACGAGCATCCGTTCGTGCATGCGGTGGCCGACTTCGTAAACGCTTGCGTGGAAGGCAAGCCGGTGGCGCCGACTTTCGAAGATGGCCTCAGGAATCAACAGGTGCTCGAAGCGGTTGAACAGTCGGCCAACACGGGGCGGTGGGTGAAGTTGTAGCTGCGGTATAAACTCCTTGAACCGACTTGGCGTTGGTCTAGGCTTGGCCCGAAATGGACTGCTTCTCACCCTGAAGCCCCAACGGGTTCTCGGTGAATGGAACAGGCGATTGCAAACAAACTAAAGAACCGAAAGAACCCAACTATTTATGTCAAACAAACCCATGAACGTCGGTTTGGTCGGCGGGGGCAAAGGTGCCTTCATCGTCAATCCCCATCAAAAAGCCATTCACTTTGACGGTACGCGCCGGGTGACGGCGGGCGCGTTGTTCCCCGATCCCAAAATCGCCCTCGAGGAGGCGGCCAATTGGCCTTACCCCCTCAAAGGTTACGGCTCGTACGACGAGATGATCGCGGCCAATGCCACCCTGCCCGAAGCCGAGAAGCTGGGCTATATCCTCATCGTGACGCCGAACCATGTGCATTTTGACCCGGCGATGAAAGCCATCAAGGCCGGCATCCCGGTGTTCTGCGAAAAACCGCTTTGTCTGAATCTGAAGGAAGCAAACGCGCTCGTCAAAGCGGTGCGCCAGCACAACATCCCCTTCGGCGTGGCGCACACCTATCTCGGCCACTGGACCAGCCGGTTCTCCCGTTACATCGTGCAAGCCGGCTTGTTGGGCGACGTCCGTTGGGTGGACTCTTACTACCTTCAAGGCTGGCTGGCCACCAAGCTTGAAGCGACCGGCCAGATGCAGGCCACCTGGCGCACCAACCCGAAGCTGGCCGGCGGCTCCGGCTGCGGCGGCGACATTGGCACGCATGCGCTCATGCAGCTCCGTTACGTGACCGGACTGGACGTTACCGAGGTTTCCGCGCAGCTCGAAACATTCGTCCAAGGCCGCATGCTCGATGATCACTTCACCATTTATTGCACCCTGAGCAACGGTGGCAAAGCCTTGGTGCGCGCTTCCCAGATTTGCATCGGCCACAAGAACGACCTTGGCATCGAGATCTCCGGTACCAAAGGCACCCTTGTCTGGCGTCAAGAAACCCCCGAGTGCGTTACCATCCAATTGGTGAACCAGCCGGATCGGGTCTATTGGCGCGGCGCTGTCACCCCGGGCGACGGGTTCTTGCCGAAGGACGTGCCCGCTGACCTCATGGCCGAGCCGACCATCCCGGCGGGACATCCGGAAGCTTTTCATGATGCCTATGCCCGGCTGCATCGCTGCTTTGAAGCCGACGTGCGCAAGTGGCAGGCCGGCAAACCGTTCGCCTGCGACGGCTCAAAATACGCCAACATCGAGGATGGCTGGATGGGCATCGCCTTCGTCGAAACCTGCGTCAAGAGCAGCTCGAAGAAGGGCGCATGGAAAACGTTGCCAAAGAAAATCTGACGTCCGCAGTAAACCTCAGGCATGGGGGACAGCATATAGCGCTGTCCCCCTTCTATTTGTACCAAGCTCCTGCCGGGGAGGTCCTGACAATCGGCGTTATCCAAGCGACCCCGGGGTAACCAAAGCCCGCAGAAATGCCGCCGAAACATGGGGGCCACAGCGCGGAACGAGAATGTTACAGGTAAATTGTTTGAAAATTTCCTCCTGCCCGCCCAGCCTGGGCGTGTGAATCCGGTCCGTCCTCTACCATGACCGACTCGCTGAAGAGCGCCAAGGCCAGTTTGCGTGCTGAAATCCGCGCCCGCATGCAAGCCTTTGCCGCGGATAAACCCGCGACCACGGCTCGGAAGTTTTGCGAGCAACTCCGCCATCAATCTGTCTGGGCCCACGCAAAATCGGTTCTGCTTTTCGCCCCCTTGGCGGATGAACCTAATCTCTGGCCGTTGCTGATGGAAGCCCTGGCGGCCCGCAAAACGGTCTGCCTGCCGCGTTATGATTCTGCGAGCGAGGGGTATGTTGCACGTCAGGTCCGCGATCTTCATCAGGATCTTGTCTGTGGAAAGTTCCGGGTTCGGGAGCCAGCCGCTGACTGTCCGGAAGTCCCGTTAAACCGGCTGGACTTGGTCCTCGTGCCTGGGGTAGCTTTCGATCCGCGCGGCGGGCGACTCGGTCGGGGCCAAGGGTATTATGACCGGTTGCTGGCTGACGTGCGCGGCACGAAGTGCGGCGTGGCCTTCGACGAACAAATTGTGGACGCCGTGCCCGTCGGGCCGCTGGATATCCGTTTGAACTGCATCTTGACGCCGACGCGCTGGATCGAGACCTGACTGGCGCGCGGTTCTGAAATGAGTCTGGTCTTCAACATTGCCGGGGCGACCGTGTGCGCCGTTGCCGGAGCGGGTGTTTGCGCGATGGTCTTGAATTCGCGCACGCGCCGTCGCGAGGACGACCGCCGCCGCGAAGCCGACGCCCAACTGGAAAAAACTCGTGCGGTCGCCAACCAGGAAGCGCTCCAGCTTCGCACCCAAATTGAACAATCGCTGGCCGCGCACCGCCTCGAACTCACCACGCAGGAACGCCGCCTGACCGAACGCGAAACGCTGCTTAACTCCCAGTTCAACCGGGTCATCGAAACCGAGACCGATTTGAAACAGCAGCGGGAAATGCTGGAGCGCAAGAGTGCCGCCCTGGAAAATGCCCAGCAGGCGTTGATCGCCCTCACCCAGCAGCGCCGCGAGCAACTGGAGCAGCTCAGCGGCCTTTCGCCCACCGAAGCGCGGACCCAGTTTCTAAAGGAAATTCAGCAGGAGGCCCTGGCCGACGGCGCGAAGGTCGCCCGCCAGATTCTCGACGAGGCGAAGACCCGCGCCGAGGAGAAGGCCCGCCAGATTATCACCGTGGCGATTCAGCGCTACGCCGGCGACCAGACGTTTCAGAACACAACCACGACCATCCTGCTGGAAGGCGCGGACATCAAAGGCCGCATTATTGGGCGCGAAGGCCGGAACATCCGCGCGTTCGAGAATGCGACCGGCGTAACGGTGCTGATCGATGACGAACCCGGAGCGGTGCTGCTCTCCGGTTTTGATCCGGTGCGCCGCGAGATCGCCCGCGAGGCGATGTTGCGGTTGATCCAGGACGGGCGGATCCATCCGACGCACATTGAAGAGGTGGTCGCCGCGGTCAAGGCGGAGATGGAAGACACCATTACGCGCAAAGGGGATGAGGCGGTGACGCGCGCGGGCCTGCCGGCCATGCATCCGGAAATCACCAAACTGCTGGGCCGGCTCCATTACCGCCAAAGCTTCGCGCAGAATCTGCTCGATCATTCAGTCGAGGTGGCGCAACTGATGGCGTTGCTCGCCGCCGAACTTGGCCTAGACGTGAGCCTCGCCAAACGGGCAGGCCTGTTGCACGACATCGGCAAGGCGGTCAGCCACGAGATCGAAGGCCCGCACGCGGTCGTGGGCGCGGACATCATCAAACGGCACGGCGAATGTGATGAGGTCGTTAACGGGGTGGCTTCGCATCATAATGACGTGCCGCCGGTGGGGCCGCTCGGGATTCTGGTAAGCGCGGCGGATGCCATCAGCGCCTCCCGCCCTGGCGCCCGCTCGGAGAGCATGACGACCTACATCCGTCGGGTGGAAGACCTGGAGAAAATCGGCGGTTCGTTCCCGGGGGTGGAGAAATGTTTTGCCGTGCAGGCTGGACGCGAATTGCGTGTCTTTGTCCAACCGCAGGCCGTCAGCGACGATCAGGCATTTGCACTGGCGCGGAATATCGTAACGAAAATCGAGAGTGAACTGCAGTATCCGGGGCAGATTCGGATCACCGTCATCCGCGAGATGCGTTGCGTGGAAGTGGCGAAATAGACCCCCCAGATTGGGGCGGTTAACGCCCCTCGGTCATGCCGGCCGGAAGGCCGTTTTCCCAAGACTTGGGAGCATTCCATGGCCGAACCGATTCGTTCTCGGGTTCGGACGTGGCACAGCCGCTGATTGCCATCGCGACTAGCAGTAGCAGCAAAAAAGACAGCCCGCGAAGCAGGATGGAGCGGGAGTTGTTCACGAAGCCGGGTGGGCCGGAATGACCAGGTCACCTTCCGCAATATCCGAGAGCTTCCAACCGGGCATCAAATTGGCAATGCTGCGTCCTTTCTGCACGTCGCGCACAATCACTTTTGCCACCAGAACCCCGTCCCGGCTCACGAGCAATTCGCCATACGGCAGCACGCCTTCGTCCTCACCCACATTGATGACCACGAATTCCCACTTCGGATCGGAGACAACAATTTTTCCATGGAGCGCAGCGGGCATTTCGATGGTTTCTGATTTGCCCAAGATGCGGTCGAGTTCAGCCGTCTTGCGGGTGAGGGCGCGTTCCAGAATCTTCTTCTCGTCCGCCATCGCTTCCAAGGCTTTCTGGGTCTTGTCGATCTGCTTGCCCAAAGCGGAGATCTGTTCCGGCTTGAATCCCGTACCCACATAGGCGGCCAGATCCGCCCGGGCGGCATCGCGCTCCTCGGTCGTCTTGGTCAGCTTCTCCGCAAATTCCGTTGCCTTCTTAATTTGCTTGGCGGCTTCGGCCACGGCGGTGTCGCGTTCTTTGCTGGTGGCGGCGAGGGTGTCCTGGGTTTCTTTGAGCTCTTTGCCGGTCTTGGCCAGGTCGCGCTTGGTAGTGGTCAGCTCGGCGTCGGTCTTGTCGAACTTGCCATGCCACTCGTTGCGTTCGGTAGCGAGAATTTCGACCTTCTCCTTGACCTTGAAAAAATTGAGCGCACCTGCTGCCAATCCGGCGAGGATTG
>JADLHS010000371.1 GCA_020848635.1 Limisphaerales bacterium | reverse complement strand
GCCGCCAGCCTTCAGCGAATTTGAATTTCTTCGAGAGTTTGCCCGTCGCGCGCGCCATCTCGTCCACTTTGGCGCCCAACGAATCCATACCTTGGCTCGCCTCCAGCCAGTTCTGCTGGCTCTTATGTTCGGCGAGCGCGGCGCGTTTGATGGCTTGGGTCGTCGCCGTATTCACGAAGGCATCGGGCAGGACGAGCCGGCGTAACGGGTCGCACAGGCTGTGCGGCACGGCGTGATAAAGGGTCACGTCGTATTCGGCGGTCGGCCGCGGCGGCACGGAACGGAAGTTCGGCATGGCGTGCGCAAACGCCGCCGTCACGACCAGCCGGCAGGTGTTGGTATGGTCCTCCATGTAATCCACCGGCGAATGCGTGAGAACAATACTTGGCCTCACTTCGCGAATCACAGCGGCGAGGCGGCGCAGAAGTTTCAAGTCGTAAAGAATCTCCATGTCGTTGCACAGGCTCTCATGGAAGTGCGCACCCAGAAATTTCGCGGCGCGCTTGGCCTCGGCCCGGCGGATGATGCGGGTTTTCTTCGCATCGTACTGCACGCTGCCGCAGCAACCGTTGGCGACATTCAGGTAGTGGATTTCGTAGCCCGCGCGCTGGAGCAACACAAGCGTTCCCGCCATGTAAAACTCGATGTCGTCCGGGTGCGCCCCGATGGCGATGGCCGTTTGTTTCATTGTGAAATATGGACTGTGGAGCGTGGAAGAAATGTTACTCGAACGTCCACCCTCACCCGGACCCTCGCCCTCGGGGAGAAGGGAAAGCAATTGCCAGTTTCCAGATTCGCGGACGCGGGTTCGGCAAGCTCCGATCCACCACTCTTGAGAGGATGGGGAAGGATTCTCCCTCTCCCCGGGGGCGAGGGCCGGGGTGAGGGCGAGCGGGAAGGCGCCTGGCTCATCGAATTGTTGATCGCCTACAACTTCACCGGCTTGCCTGTGGCGGCGGACTTGTCCGCGGCAAAGATCACTTCATGGCTTTTTGCGGCGTCGGCAAAGCTCGTCAGCGGCATTTCCCGGCCCGCCGCGAGCGCCTGGAAGAACGCCGCAAACTGGGTCGTGTAGGGATGGTCGGACACGTCGCCGGAATCGAGCATCTTCATCGCGAGCGTGCTCCATTGCCCCTTGTTCGTGCCGAGCTTCATCGAGTGGAATTTATTGTCGAGCAGGCTGCCTTCGCTGCCAACGAGGTGCGTGTGGAAATAATACGGCTGGAGGCAATCCACCACCGCGGCGCATTTGCCGATCGCGCCGTTCTTGAATTTCACAATCGTCACACTGCTCGTCGGATATTCGTAGGGCGCAAAGGATTTGCTCTTGGATTTGGTGTTGTAGCTCGTGACCTCGACCACCTCGCTCCCCATGCAGAGCAGGAGCGCATCAAGCGCGTGGCAACCAGCCGTGAGCAGCGAACTGCCGCCCAACTCCTTGCGGGTGTTCCAGCGGAACTGGCCATACCATGGCCCGATGCCGTGATAATAATCCACCTCGCCGTAGTGCAGCGTGCCGAGCAGACCCGCGTCAATGGTCGCTTTCGTCGCCAGGAACTGGCTGGAATAACGGCACTCGAAACCCACGCAGGTTTTGACTTTCGCCTCCGTGATGGCCGCCGCCATCGTGCGCAGGTCTCGGAGCGATAGTCCCAACGGCTTCTCGATGATGAGGTGTTTGCCCGCCCGGGCGGCCTTAACGACTTGCGCGACGTGTTGATTCGGATAGCTGCAAATCGAGACCACCTGGATATCCGGATTGGCGAGCATCGCGTCGAGATTATTGTAGATCGCGATGTCGCTCCCATATTGCGCGCTGAGCGCGGCGGCGTCGAGCGGACGGGCCGAGCAGATGGCGGTGACCTGGGCGAGCGGGGAGGCGTTGATGGCCGGGATATGCGCACTGGCGACCCAACCGTATCCGATGATGCCGACGTTGTATTTTTTCATGGCGATGACCCGCGTCTGGTTACGACGCGGGTCATGCCACAACCTTTACCGAAAGTTGTCAAAGCAAAACTGCGCGCCGGGCGCAGCGCGGGAAAAACGGGAGTCCGTCGGAAGTGCGGAGGAAGATCACTCCACCGTCGCCTTCGCTTCTTCAACCAGTAGTTTGTATTTGTAGCCCGAGCCGAAGTCCTTGTTGAGCGCCACCACGCCTTCGATCAGCACGGTATCGCCGCGTTTGGCTTCACTCTTGGTGGTGACGAGGAGATCGTTGCTGCCGTCGCTGCCGGTCCCGTCCTGAATGTGCAGCCAGTTTTTCCCCAGGATATTGGCGTTATACTTGACCACCTTGCCTCGGAACTTGACGGACTTCCCTGCAAGCTTGGCGCTGCCAGCATAGATTTCCGCGATGGTCTTGCCATCCTTGGCGGGCTTAAGTCCGGTAAAATCCACTTTGGGCGGCGCCATCCGGCCAACTGGCGAAGGATGCCCCGCAGGCAGATCTCCCCCCGCACCGCCGCCCAGAGCCGGATGACCAGGAGGCAGTTTTGCCGGGTCGGGATTGGCGCCGTTTACCGAAATGCTGCCGGCAAAATAGATCACCGGAAAATCCCGCTTTAACGACTCGCTGCGGAAGTTGGACATGGGCATCGCGTCAGGCACGGCCACGGAATCCCCCAGCTTGACGGTAAACTTCGCTGCCGCAGCCCAGACCTTGTTCGTGCCGGTGTCCACCTGCACATAGGTATAACCGCCAGCATCCATGGTTTCGCTGACCTTGCCCGAAAAGCCGCCCGGCGCGGCCGTCGCCGGGTTACCACGCAAAACTGCCCCAAACAAGAGCCACGCAATCAACGAGCCAGTGAATTTCATAATTAAAATCGCAACTACCTTGGAGCCTGCCTCGTCGTCGCTTCAAAATCAATTCTTTCCCATCTCGCATTCCAGCAGCAGGCACGTTGGCATGGTCGGGCATCGGGAGAGACCGCGCGGCGCTTTGAAACCGCATCTGGCACGGCAATCGTTTTGGGACGCTGCGGCTCCCGCGCGAACGGAGGTTGGCGAATGCGCCGTTGCTCCCGCCAACGAGGTTTGACAGGTTTGCGGGATTTAAGTAATACGCAAGCCATGAAAACCCGCACTTTCACCGCATTGGCATGTGGATTTGCCGCGTTGCTCGCCGGATTTGCCAACGCCCAAACGCCGTCGTTTCAGTGGGCCCGACGCCTGGCGAGCACCGCCAACCAGGACAATGAACTTTCGATTGGCCTCGCCCTCGACAGCGCGACCAATATTTATGTGACCGGCTGGTTCGATGGTACGAACAACTTTGGCGACGTTACCCTGACGAACAGCTCCGGCGGGGGACAGGACATCTTCGTCGCCAGATGCAATCCGGCGGGCGCCCTACAATGGGTTCGCCGGGCCGGGGGCAATTCTTCGGCCCGCGATGGCGGGCGCGGAATCGGAGTGGACGACGCCCGGAATGTTTACGTCACGGGTGAGTTTGTCGGCGATGCCGACTTTGGCGCGTTCAATCTCAGCGCGCCGGCGAAACAGGAATTCTTCCTCGTCAAATATGACACCACGGGAACGGTCAAGTGGGCCCGGCAGTCGGTTAGCGCGGCGGGGAACAACGTCTATGGCACCGGGTTGGCCGTGGATGCGGCGGGGAATACCTACGCCATTGGTTACGCGGACAATCATGCAACCATTACTTTCGAGACCAAGACTGTATTGAGTCCGCACGTTACCGGCTACAGCACATTCCTCGTAAAGTATGACAATGCGGGCAACGCGCAATGGGCGCAATTGCTCGGCGGGCCCGGCTTTACTTACGCCACCAAAGTAGCCGTGGACGATGCGGGTAATATTTATGTCCGTGGTTCGTTCAATCAGACCGCCACAATTGGGGTCAGCAATCTCGTTAGTTCCGTGCCCGGGTTGTCGGATATGTTCCTCGCCAAGTTCAACAATTCCGGGGCTTTGACCTGGGTGCAGCGATCCTCCGGCGCCGATGTTGACGAGGGCGGCGTGGCCGTGGACCAGGCCGGCAATGTGTTTGTCACCGGTTGGTATATGGACAATCCGATAACCTTTGACGGCATCACCCTGACCAACGCCGGTTGGGGGGACGCCTTTCTTGCAAAATATAACAGTGCGGGCGCCATCCAGTGGGCGCGGCGGGCGGGCGGGACCGGGCTTGATTTCTATTGGGACGTGGCGGCGGATCGGCAAGGCGGGGCGTATGCCGCCGGGTTCTTGAGCCCCGACGCGGTCGCCCCCAGCGGCACGGGCGGAGCCATCGTTGCCAAGTATGACGCCGCTGGAATTCTCCAGTGGGCCAACTCCGCCAACGGGGCCCCGGCAAATCCGGTTGCGTCCACGGCCGCAAAATGCGCGATTGATCCCGCGGGCAATGGTTATCTGGTCGGCTGGTATCAACCATCGACCGCCTTCGGCACAACGATTTTGCCACCGCAAGGATACTGGAATTTTTTCCTTACCAAAGTGGGGTTCACGCAACCGACCCTGCAGATTGGGTGGAGCAATTCCCTGCCGCAACTGCGTGTCTTCGGTGAAATTAGCAACCGCTTCGCTTTGGAGTTTGTCCCGGCGCTGCCCACCAGCAACAATTGGCAGAGCTTCGCGACCAATGCGATCGCAAGCCCTCCGCTGATTCTCACCGATACGAACGCGGCCGGCAGCTCCAGCCGCTTCTACCGGGCCCGGTTGATACCTTAGCCATTTCCGTCAAATTGAACACCGGACCCGCATGCGCCTCACCAGGGTCGGTTGCTTTTGCGTTGCTTTTTTGTGCGCAAGGCAATCACCGGAACGCCACCGGCACGCACGCGCAAACTGAAGGGCGGTTCAACTTCTAGCGGAGGGGCCGGGGTTGTGGCAGGGGGGACTGATGCCGCCGGACCGGCAGCCAAGGTCGCGCTGGCGATTCCGAGCAGTTCGCTCCGGCCCTGCCCTGTCGTGGCTGAACATTGGAACACCTCCGGCAACTGCTCAAACCAGCCGGCGATGGCCTCGGTGAACGCCGCGATGTTTGCGGCCACGGTTTCGGGCGCTGCCCGGTCGGTCTTGGTGAAGACGAGCACGAAAGGGACGCCCTTGCGGGCCAGCCATTCCACAAAATCCAGATCAATTTCTCGCGGTGATAGCCCGGAGTCGAGCAAGGCAAAGACACAGCAAAGATTCGGACGATGCTGCAGGTAATTGGTCACCGCGCGGTTGAAGCGGGTCCTGTTCTCCCGCGCGACCTGGGCAAAGCCGTAACCCGGCAAATCCACGAGCCGCCAGGTTTTGTTCATCGTAAAGATGTTGATGAGCTTGGTGAAGCCCGGTCGGGGTGAAACCCGGGCCAAAGCATCCTTGCCCGCCAGCAGATTGAGCAACGAGGACTTGCCGACGTTGGAACGCCCGATAAAGGCGAATTCCGGCAACGACTCATCCGGGCACGATTCCAGATCCGGCGCGCTGCAATCAAAAATGGCGGATGAGATGTTCACAATGGAAACCGAAGCAGCACTGTCGCAGCAAAGGCGACGCGGCGATACAACCAATTTCGCGGGCAGCACAGGCGGCGTGCCGGGTGTGGCGGTTAGGGAGAATTTCGACACGCGCCGAATGCCGCTTGAAGCGCCGATATTCCGGAGACAAAGTAAATCTTCAGAGCACTGAAAACCAGAACGGGAGGGAAGCCGCTCGCAACGACTTCGCCTGACGCGGCAATATCGGCTACCTGATCAGTGTTTTACCTCAACAGCCGCACCCATGGGCTGGCCGATTTCCTTCAGCAACTGCACAAACCAATCCGGTTGTCCACATGGATTCGAATGCGGCTGGAGCGCCCCAACGCTTTTATCGGGCCAGACTCTTGCCCTCAGCTCAATCGGGAAGACTGAAGGCCAAGGGAATAGATCTGTTTTTTGAACCGGATTCTGGCCCCGACTTTTCTCCTGTCAGCAATGGAATATCCTTGCTGAAATTATGTTTACAAACGCCAACGAGGGCGTATGCATTATTAGCGCGTATGAATAGTTCAAACCCTCTTCAGGCTCTCGTCTTAATTGTGTTTTCAGGGTTCTGCCCGCCGGTCTTTTGCGCGGATCAAATCACCCTGCAACTTAGTAAATCGGGCACTCAAGCCGTGGTTGAATTGCATTCCAAAATGGCGCTACACGTCAGCGCCATGTATCACGAGTATGTCATCCAACAGAGTAGCAACCTGGTCAATTGGACCCCGGTGGCCGGCCCGTTTGTTGGTGGCGTCGGCGTGTCCGATGAATTTCTGCGCGTGGCCGTGCCGACCGCGGGTAACCAAGGTTTTTATCGCGTGGTGGCCGACGTAAAACTGGTGGACGCTGGCAGCAGTGGCGGCGACGCGATCTACGGCTACGGCACGGCGTTCGGTCAGCAGCTCCAACAACTCGGACAACTTTCGCTCGATGATTTCCTTTCGACGTACCAACCTACGAATCAATATCTGCCGCAGATTACCTTTGATCCGACCACGGCCGATTATTGGAATCTCTTCAGCGTTGAGCCCGTCGTCTGGAACGCCACGAACAGTGTTCAGAATCAGCGGCTCTTTGATTTCCGACTCAACGCGGCCGAAGCGGCGGTGTTTCAGACCAATGGATTCGTCGTCAGCCAGCGCATGGAGCGGCGCAGCTTTGCCGATGTCTATTATGACATATACGCGGATGATCTCCCAGTGTTTGTCACGGCGGATTCGATCTTGCAAGCGTGGCATCGGACATTCCTGATGATGTTGTCGGAGGTGGAAGAAACGGGTTTCAATCTCACGCTGTCCAACTTGGTGGTATCCATGTCCGCGCAAATTCCCGCCTTGTGGGCGCAGGCGGCGGGGACGGCCATGACGAATGGCGTGCTCGACGCGGATTATTTCCTCGCCGTTGCCCGCTCACTCGTCAGCGGAGTAACCCATAACGGCTCGCTCGGGCAAACGACGCGGGTCGCTACCACGTTGAATGCGATCAACAACAAACTGCCGATCCCATTCGACTTGTTCGGGGAAGTTCGCGATGTGGATTTCTCCCAGTTTACCGTCCGCAGTCACTATGCGAACACTCCCACCTTGACGCGTTATTTTCGCGCGATGATGTGGTGCGGGATCGCCGACTTCCGCTATGCCGGTTTTTCAGATGGGGCCCACGCCAAAACGAACACCTTGCGTGAGTTGGCGGGGGCGGTGGCGCTGGAACTCGCTCTGCGCAACTCCGGTGGCTTCAGCAACTGGTTTGAGTTCAACCGCACGCTGGAAATGTATGTCGGCACGCCCGACTCGCTGAACTTCGCCCAATTGAACGGACTGCTGCTGGCCGCGGGCATTGATTCGCCCGCGGATCTTCCCACCCAGGCCTCGTTAACCAACCTGCAAAATCAACTCATGTCCGGAGAACTGGGCCTGCAGCAGATTACCAGCGGCTACTATTATTCGCCGTTCAGCGCCGAGCAAGTGAAACTGCCGCGCTCGTTCACTTTCATGGGTCAGCGTTTTGTGATGGATAGTTGGGCGTTCAGCAAAAGCACTTTTGACGACATCATTTGGGACGAGGACGGCATTCCCCAAGTCACTGATAAAGTCCTGCGCCGCGTTCCCAGCGCATTGGACGTGGCCTTTTCCGTGCTGGGGAATAATCAGGTCGTGCCCGAAATTGCCGCGCGGATCAATCGGACCAATCTCACTCCCGCCGATGGCCGGGCGTATTGGCGCGATGGTCATAAGTACCAACACAACCTCGCTGCTGTCCGCAACGTCATTGACGCGCAGAATCCTTCCGCGTGGACCAACACCATCTACAATCATTGGCTCGCGTGTTTGCGACTGCTTTCCGAACCCACCACCCAGCCGCAGTATCCGGAGGTCATGCGGACGCGCCTGTGGGCGATGAAAACCTTGAACACCCAACTCGCTTCGTGGACGCACCTGCGCCATTCCACCGCCCTCTACGTGAGAGAATCCTATACGCCGATGCTCGTCTGCTCGTATCCCAAAGGTTACGTCGAGCCGCGCCCGGCCTTCTGGTCGCGATTTGGCGAAATGGCCCTGGCCACGAGGGCGGTTTTGGCGACACTGCCGAGCAATGGGGTTTTCAATTACACGCACTACACCAACAATGCGCAGGGCCAACCGCGACCCTACACCGTGCAGGTCAGCGGCGCGACCATGCACTCAAATCGCCTCGCGGTGATGGATCACTTTGTCGCCACCTTGGACACCCTGCGTTCTCTCTCGGAAAAGGAACTCAGCAAAACCCCATTTTCCGCCGCCGATAATCTCTTTCTGCAACAACTGGTCGAGTTCGATTACGTCGGCCGACGTACTTACACCGGTTGGTATCCCCGATTGTTCTACCAACCAGGGATTGAAATTGTTCCGCCGACACAGGACAGCCAGGACAGTGGCGACGAAAAAGGTTCGGATTTTTGGGATCCGCTGGTGACGACGGTTCATACAGACCCACCTGACCTTGCGGTCCCAGATCCCGGCAGCATTCTGCATCAAGCCGTCGGCAATGTTCAAATGATGCTGATTGCGGTGGATTGCGGCCCCGGCGATTTGGGCACCTATGCCGGGCCGGTGTTGAGTCACTATGAATTTGAGAAAGGCCCGACCACGCGCATGACCGATGCCCAATGGAAGGCTACCGTCACCACCAACGGGATTCCTCCCGCCCCCGAATGGACGCAAGGGTATTTAGTCCCCAAACATTGATTGCTCCATCGAAAGCGGCGATGTCCCGGTGGCGGGTCAGCCCTGCCATTGCTGGTCATCCGGAAACACGTTGCTGAATTTTACGCTCGTCCGCGGCGCCGCCATCATTGGCGCGACAACATCGCGCCAGACGGGATAATGTTTTGTTTCTTTGTGCGCCGCCGCCGCCGCGGTATCACGATACACTTCCACCAGCACAAACTGCGTGGGGTCATCCTGCTGTTGCACCACATCAAAACGCAGCACGCCTGGCTCTTGCAGACTGCATTGAGCATTCAGGAGTGTGGCGGCCTTGAAGCCATCCACAAATTCGGGTTTCACCTGCACGTGGACATGAACAATGAGCATCGCCGACGAATACGCGAAACGCCGCCAAACCTCAAGTGCGGCCAAACCCGGCCTGATGGGAGCTCGCACTGTCACAAACAGCTTCGCTCTATGTGCAGGTTGAACAATAACGGGAGGGATGTCGCTTGCGGCAACTGCGCCTCCCGGGGAATATCAGTTGCTTGGTTAGTGTTTCACCTCAACAGCCGCACCCATGGGCTGGCCGATTTCCTTCAGCAACTGCACAAACCAATCCGT
>JADLHS010000370.1 GCA_020848635.1 Limisphaerales bacterium | reverse complement strand
GCCAGTTGCACCCCTTGGCGAAAACAGAACTGCAATTCGCCGGTGATGATTTCGCCGAGATAGATATTGGTCTTCGGCAACAGCAGTTTCAGAAAGGCCGGTTGGGCGGCGGAAGCCCCCGCTTCGGCGGACCCCGCCCCCGGCTTCAGCACTTTCAATCGCAACGGCTGCGAAGTGAGCTGTTGGCCCCCGGCCTTAATGCTCATGGCCGGGAGGAGGTAATCACCCGCCTGCCGGGGCGTAATGGTGAAATTGTGCGTGACCGAGGACGTCGATTGTCCGTTGATGATTTGGTACTGGCTGGCCTGACCATTGTAGGCGATCTGCAAATTGGCAATGCTCGGCGGCGTGGGCGGGTCCTTGGGTTGTACGCCTTCGAACGTCAATTCCAGGCGGACGCTTTCACCCAGCGTGAGGGTGTCGCGCTCAAGCGCGGTCGTGAAGCTCGCTGCGAACGGCGCGCCAACCCCGGCAAAAAGGCCGAGCCATAACGAAGCAACGCACGTGATCCACGCGCGTTTACGTTGCTCAAACCAGTTCTGCCCCAGCAGCCTTTCCATTTGCCATCCGCAGTCTTGTCGGTCGGTGCGTCCGGCGCAAGCGTCGGTTCGCTCCCGGACGACGTAGAATGGACAATCGGCGCGGAATTTTGTTCGCGCAAAAAATGCAGCGCCGGGCTCCGCGCTTGGCAACCGCCGTCCCAGCCGCCAAGCTTCCGGCCATGACGGCGCAAGTTATCCAGGGCATTCAACAACTTCTCGCCACCCCCGCCCTTCCGGAACTGGGGCCGCAACCCCGTGCGCATGGGCAATCCGCGGCGGCTCTGAACGCGCAACTGGATCTCCTGTTCCGCGAAGCTAAAATACCACCGCCGCAACAATCGCTCATCCGGTCGCTGGTCTTGCTCTGGCACGATCATCTCGAGGCCGCGCACACCATCGCCCAAGCCATTGAGAATCCCGACGGCAGCTTCGTTCATGCGATCATGCACCGGCGCGAACCGGATTACTGGAACGCGAAATATTGGTGGCGGCGCGTGGGGAAACATCCGGCCTTTCCGGAAATCGCCCGGCGCGTCGGCGCGTTGTTGCGGTCGCGCGGGGCAGGGGAGTTGGCCGCGAAAATCCTGCCCGGCGGCCAATGGGAGCCCGGGGCTTTCGTGGACGCATGCGAAGTGGCCGCGACGGGAGGTTCGCCCGAGCAAACGGAGTGGTTGCGCGAAGTTCAGCGGGTGGAGACTGAGGTGCTGCTGGAGTTCTTTTGCCATGAATGAATTCCTCACGGTCCTGGGCGCGGTGCTCCCGGTGTTCGGCGTTGCCGTCGTCGGCTTGGCGATTCGGAAGTTGAACTGGCTCACCGAGGAAGCGGACAAAAGTCTGCTGCGGGTAACCGTCAATTTGTTGATGCCTTGCCTGATCCTTGACTCCACGCTGGGCAATCCGGCGCTGTCGCAAATCCGAAATTTGCTGCTCGCGCCGCTGTTCGGCTTCGTCACGGTGGCGGTGGGCATCGCGCTTGCGCTGGCCATGCGCCCCTTGCCTGGGCTCAAGGAGCATTCCGCCGCGCGGACGTTTGCCGTGACGGTTGGCATCTACAATTACGGCTACGTTCCGCTGCCGTTGACGCTGCTGCTCTTCAATAAGGCCACGGCTGGCGTGTTGTTTCTGGTGATGATTGGCGTGGAAACGGCATTGTGGACCCTCGGGGTATGGACATTGACGGGCGGTCGCCCCGGGCGAAACTGGCGCCGCATCATCAACGCGCCGCTCATTGCCATAGCGCTGGCGCTCGTTCTCAATGTGGTCGGCTTGAACGCGCATTTGCCCGCGCCGCTTCTCACCGGCTTCCACTGGCTGGGTCAATGTGCGATCCCCATGGCGCTCATCCTGATCGGCGCGATCGTGGCTGATCATCTGCACGAATTTCACTCGCACTCCGGCTGGCGGGTTATTGGCGCGGCGGTGTTGTTGCGGCAATTGGTCTTGCCCATCGGGTTTTTGCTGGTGGCCAAATACCTGCCCGCGTCGGGGGAACTGAAACGCGTGATCGTGCTGGAAGCCGCAATGCCGGCGGCGGTGTTTCCGATCGTGATGGCGCGGCACTACTCGGGCGATCCGGCCACCGCCATGCGCGTCGTCATCGGCACGTCCGTCGTCGGATTGGTGACCATCCCGCTCTGGATTCGGCTGGGTATGAGTTACGTGGGGTTGTAAGGAAAGCGCTTTCGCTTGGTAGAGTTCGTCGCGCTGTGACGAACCCGCGCACGCAGAATGGGCGGAAAAACGTGGTGCGACCTGACCGCAACCAGCTTTGCGTTGAGGACGGTGCCCGGCACAGTCGCGCCGCTGGACGTCGCAGCGCGACGAACTCTACCTCGGAGGCAAAACACCGAGGCGACTTCCCGCATGCCGCCGGTGTTTGTTTGCTTGGTTTCCGGTCGGCCTTCGTGTTTTACTCCCCTCGGGCAAATTATGGACGACACCAATTCACTTATCGAACAGCGCAAGGCCAAGCTGGCCGCGTTACAGGCCAAAGGCATTGACCCATTCAAGAACAAATTCACCCCCACGGAAGCCTGCGCCGCGGCGCGCCTCAATTACACCGAAGGCCGCGAAGTCGCGCTCGCCGGGCGGATCACCGCGCACCGCGACATGGGCAAGTCCATGTTCATTGACATCCGCGACCAAAGCGGGCGCCTCCAGGCCTATGCGCAGAAGAATGTCCTCGGCGACGAGCAGTTTGGGATCTTCCAGCACCTCGACCTCGCCGACTTCATCGGCGTGAAGGGCACGCTGTTCACCACCAAGACCGGGGAGATTTCGGTGAAGCTCACCAGCTTCACCATTCTCGCCAAGGCGCTACGTCCGCCGCCCGCCAAATGGCACGGGTTGGAAGACACGGAGATTCGCTATCGCCAGCGATATCTCGACCTCATCGGTAATCCGGAGGTGAAGGATGTTTTCCTCAAGCGCAGTGAAATCATTCGGGAGATCCGGAACTTCCTGCACGGCCGCGGTTACGTGGAAGTGGAGACGCCAATGATGCAGGCAATTCCGGGCGGCGCGGCGGCCCAACCATTCAAAACTTTTCACAACGCGCTCGGTTGCGAATTTTATCTCCGCATCGCTCTGGAGCTTTATCACAAGCGGTTACTCGTGGGTGGCATTGATAAACTGTTCGAGATCGGCAAGAATTTCCGCAACGAAGGTCTCTCGCGCAAACACAATCCCGAGTTCACGATGCTCGAAGCCTACGAGGCGTTCGGCGATTATGAGACGATGATGGAAACGGTGCAGGGTTTGATTTGCCACATTGCGGAAAACGTGCTTGATACGCTCGTTATTCAGCACAACCGGGTAGATTCAACTAGGACCGCGATAGGTGCGGCGATTAACCGACTGCAAAATCAAAGCCAGAATGCTTTTCGGGAAATACTAAAAAATTCAAGAGTTGAAGACTCGCTCGCAACTGAATTAATCCAGAAGTCCCGCGAAGCAATCGATACCCTGACTAAACTTCAAGCCGATCTCTCGGTAAAGCCTGCGCATATCGTTGCCAAGTTTGCGGTCGAAGCTTTCGATCATGCAACAATCGGACTCGCTGGTATCAAAGGTCACGCGACGGCATCAACCGTCAAAGAGTTCACAACAGAGCTTGCAGAAGCACTAATCGGTATCAACAAGTTGAGAAATGTGCTTTGCGATCTCGCACAGGAGAAAACTATTGATCTCACACCCAACTGGCGGCGAGTGAAATACAAAGACCTCGTCCGCGAAAAAGCCGGCGCGGATTGGTTTGACATTTCTCCCGCTGAACGCCGTAAACGCGCACACGATCTTGGTGCGGAGATCAGCAAGGAATACGAAGACTTTGAAGTCACCGGCGCGGTGTTTGAAAAGTTGATCGAGCCGACGCTCATCCAGCCCACGTTCGTCACGCACCTGCCCAAGGAACTCGTGCCGCTCGCCAAGCTTTCGCCGGACGACCCGACGACCGTCGAAGTCTTCGAGTGCTGCATCAACGGCCAGGAGATTTCGCCCGGCTACACGGAGCAGAACGATCCCATCGCGCAACGCACCACGCTGGAACACCAAGCCGGCGGCGAGCAACAGAAGCTGGACGAGGATTTCCTCGTCGCGCTTGAACACGGCATGCCGCCCGCCGGCGGAATCGGAATCGGAATTGACCGGCTCTGCATGATGTTGCTCGGACAAGACAGTATTCGTGACGTGATTTTGTTTCCACAATTAAAGCCAAAATAAAATGCGGCGGCTATTAATATAGAAAAATCATGAAACTGGTTTTCCACATCATGTGTCTTTCGGTTGTTTGCTTATGTGGCTGTGTTCAACCCACGCGGACAACTGGTTTTTTCCAACAACAGCAACGCCCAGCGTTGCCCGATTCAATCCCGCATCGTGTTGCGGTTTTTATTTCCGGAAAGCCAGCGTTGGCGGGACAGGCCGCCGAACTGTTTTCAACCGGTCTGACAGAACTTGGGTTCGATGTGGTGGAACGTAACAAAATTAGCGTTCTAAAGGATGAAATAGAACTTGGAACAGAGGGCTACGTAACACCAGAGACTGCTCTTGCGAAGGGCAACTTTGCTGGCGCGGACGGAATTTTTGTTGGTAGCGCTTCGGGTGAACGCTCAGTTGCATGGACGGACACTCATTTGGCACTTCGGCTTGTGCAGGCCAAAACCGGAAAGACAATATGGTCAGTCAACGCAAATGACCCACGTATGTTTGGACTTAGTATGGCAGAAGAAACATCGATAATTTACACGACAAAGGCGGCAATAAACGCGCTCAAAAAGGACATTCAAAAACTGCGGTAATGACAAGAAGAGTAGTCCAGCCCACGTTCGTCACGCATCTGCCGAAGGAACTCGTGCCGCTCGCCAAGCTTTCACCCGACGACCCGACGACCGTGGAAGTCTTCGAATGCTGCATCAACGGCCAGGAAATCGCGCCAGCCTACACCGAGCAGAATGATCCCATTGAGCAACGCGAACGCCTCGAGCATCAAGCCGGTGGCGAGCAGCAAAAGCTCGATGAAGATTTCCTCGTCGCCCTTGAACACGGGATGCCACCCGCCGGTGGCATGGGGTTGGGCATTGACCGCTTGTGCATGATGCTGCTTGGCCAGGAAAGCATTCGGGACGTGATTTTGTTCCCGCAATTGAAGCCGAAGTGAAGGTTTCTTGAAACCCGCGCGATTCTTTGCGACACTTTGTCCATGAGTGCCACCGAAGCCACCGCTGAAGTTTTCTTCACCGCGTTCAAGTCCTTGAAGCCACGCCAGCGCGAGGCCGTGCTGGAGCGGATGTTGGAAGATGATGACATTTCCGCTGACATCGCCGATACGCTGGCACTGGAATCCCGCCGACATCAACCGCGCCAGCCTTTCCGTCAGGCTCTGAAGGAACTCGGAATCAAGGCGTGAGCTGGAAGATTGACATCGCGCGCGATGCGCGCAAGGAACTCGCCGGATTGCATCCTCAAATACAGGTCCGGGTTTCCAAAGCGATTCTGGCGCTGGAGAAGAATCCCTTCCCATCCGGCTTCAAAAAATTGAAGAGCCGGGACGGGTTTCGTATTCGCATTGGGGACTATCGCGTGCTTTATCTGGCGGATACGAAGTTGAAACAGATCGTCATCGGGAGCATTGCTCACCGGCGTGAAGTGTATCGCGATTGACCGTCTGTGCAAGATGTCCCCCGCTCAAGAAAGCATCCGCGACGTGATTTTATTTCCGCAGTTGAAGCCGAAGTGAAATGTCCCTATGCGATTGGTGCTACCAGTTCTAGTCACAATGGCGCTCCTGGTTCTGAGCGGCTGCCAGCGCTCGGAGACCGTTGACGCCTCCCAGTTCAACGCGTCGAATTGGGCGGAAAAGATCAAGAATCCGTCGCTGACGGAAGCCGAATTCACGCGACTTTATGCGCAGGCTGCCGCCGTTGAACTGAAGAGCGCCGAGGTGAAAATCACCGGAGGACGCGAGTTGTCCATCAAACTCACAGACGGCTCGGAATTGAAATCCTTCCTGGATAATGCGTGGAAGGAAGCCAAAATTAACCCGGCCAACCGCCCGGAAATTGTCCGCCGCTATCTCCGGGCGCTGGTGGCCTCGGCTCCGTACGCCAGCGCGCTGGCTGGCCAGCCGGACACCAATACCATTGTGGCGGTGATTCGAGATGACTTGTTTCTCCAACAATTCGACAAGTTTCGATCGGATAACATAAACCAAATTGTTTCGGAAAAGCTCGTGGCCGACCTCAACGTTCTTTATGCGATCGACAGCGCAGGCTCGATTGCCTATTTCACCGAAACCAATCGCGTGGCGTTGAAGCTCGAAATGACCGCGTTACGCTCGCTGGCGATTACGAATCTCAAACGCCTCGTGCCGAAAGTGAGCCGCCAGGGCCAAGGGCCGGTCTTTAGGCTGGTAGCGGATGGGAATTACGAATCGAGCCTGTTGCTCGCCGAAAATCTTTGGGACGACCAAGCGAAGGCAGTTCAAGGGGAGATTGTGGCCGCCGTGCCGTCGCGCGATGTCTTGATGTTCACGGGGTCAGCTTTCGCCGAAGGCCTGCGCGAACTAAGGGCCACCGCCGCCAACCTCCACGCGAAAGGTTCGCGCGCGGTCTCTACAACTTTGATCGTCCGTCGAAACGGTCGGTGGGAGAAATTCTCTGAGTGAATCGGCTTTACCCTGGCGAAGCAAAACCAACAAACTCAAAAACTATGAAAACATACCTCACCGTTCTGGCTCTTGCGGCCACCGTCTTCACCACTTTTGCCGCTGAACCTGTCGCCAATCCGGCCAGTCCATCCGTCGCCAAGGATTCCCGCTGCTTTGAATTGCGCACCTATTACGCCGCGCCGGGCAAGTTGGAGGCGTTGAACGCACGCTTCCGCGAACATACCTGCGCTTTGTTCAAGAAACATGGCATGGAGATCATCGGTTTCTGGATTCCAACCGACAAGGAAAAGGGTTCGGAGAACACGCTCGTTTACCTTCTTGCGCACAAGAGTCGTGCGGCCGCCAAGCAATCCTTTGCCGATTTCGGCAAGGACCCGGAATGGAAGAAGGCCCAAAGCGAGTCGGAAGCCAACGGCAAGCTGGTCGAGAAAGTGGAATCCGTGTTCATGTCCGCCACGGATTATTCGCCGATGAAATGACGGGCGAACAGGTCGCCTCCCGTTGAAAACCTTGTGTCCGGTGACTTGCCGTGACACCGTATGAAAGTGTGAATATTCGCTCTGAGCCGTGGTTTCCACGCTGTTGGGTTCAATTTCGGGTTGGAAAGCCAAGAAACGTCAACCTCTCGCCAAAGGTTGGTGAGTCGAACCTCGAAAACCGGCCCAACTTTAACTCGCTGTCATTATGCTTGAGCAATTGATCTATCCGCAGGCCATTGCCATTTTCGGCGCGTCGCGCAATCCCGGGAAAGTCGGCCACGCCTTCGTCGCCAATCTCCTCGCCAGTGGCTATCAGGGGAAAATCATCCCCGTCAACCCGGAGGCCAAGGATGTTCTGGGTGTGCCTTGCTACCGCGACCTGCGCGAGTACGACGGCAAGATTGATCTGGGCATCGTGGTCGTCCCGCCCAAGTTCGTGAAGCAGGCGGTTCAAGATTCAATTGATGCGGGGGCCAAAGTGGTCACGGTCATTACGGCGGGTTTCAAGGAAGTGAGCGCCGAAGGTGCGGCCGCGGAACAGGAGTTGGTCGAGCTTTGTCAGAAGAACGGCGTGCGGTTGCAGGGGCCAAACTGCCTGGGCATCCTGAACATGCACCATCGGATGAACGCCACGTTCGCGCCGTCCGTGCCGCCATCAGGAAAAATTTCCGTCATCTCGCAATCCGGGGCCTTGTGCGTCGCGATTCTGGACTGGGCCGCCAAGGAAAAGCTCGGGATGGGCAAGGTGATCAGCATTGGCAACAAGGCGGATTTGAACGAGGCGGATTTTCTTCAGGCGCTCGCCGAAGACAAGGAGACGACCGTCATCGCCAGTTATCTCGAAAGCATCAAGGACGGAAACAAGTTTCTTCGCATCGCCGAGGAGGCGGCGGCGATCAAGCCGGTGCTCATTCTCAAGGTCGGCACCACGCAGGCCGGGGCGAAAGCGGCGTCGTCGCACACCGGCAGCTTGGCGGGGGCGGACATCGCTTATGGCGCGGCATTCCGGCGTTCCGGTGTGATTCGCGCGGAGAATGTCGAGGCGCTGTTCGATTACGCGCTGGCGTTTGCCTCGCAGCCGGTGCCGAACGGCAATCGGGTGGCGGTCATCACCAATGCCGGCGGACCGGGCATCATGGCCGCCGATTCTGCTGAATCGCTCGGGTTGAAAATGGTCACCCCCCGCCCGGAAGCGCAAGCGAGGATGCGCAAGTTTCTCCCCGCCGCCGCCTCGGTCGGCAATCCCGTGGACGTCATCGGCGATGCCCCGCCGCATCTTTACATCGAATCGCTCAAAGTTTTGCAGGAGGAAGACGACATTGACGCCATTGTGGTGGTAGTGACGCCGCAGAACATGACGCAACCGCTGGCGCTGGCGGAAATGCTTGCGGCGACGCACAACGGCAAGAAACCGCTCCTCACCGCGTTCATGGGCGGCGAAGCCGTCGCGGGCGCGAAGGCGAAGCTGATGGCGGCGGGGATTCCCAATTATCCGTCGCCCGACCGGGCGATGCATTCGTTGCGCGCGATGTGCGATTACGCGGCGTGGCGCCGCCGGCCGGCCCGCATCGTCACGCGCTTTCCGGTCAACCGCCGGCGCGTGGACCGTGTGTTACAGGTGCATACTCGCGGCGGCCAGACGCAGATTGCCGAAGTCGAGGCCAAGGAAATTCTCCGTGCTTACGAGTTCAACATCCTGAGCGGCCACCTGGCCCGGACGGCGGACGAGGCGGTGGAGATTTCCGAGCGCATCGGCTATCCGGTCGTGTTGAAGATTTCCTCGCCGGACATCATTCACAAATCCGATTTCGGCGGCGTGCGCATCAATCTGGCCAACGCCGAACAGGTGCGCGACGCTTTTGACCTGATGATGCTGCGCATCCAGCGTCGCGCCCCCAAAGCCCTCATCCGGGGCGGATTCGTGGAGAAGATGGGCACGCGGGGGCGGGAGGTGATCCTGGGGATGACGCGCGACCCGCAGTTTGGCCCGATGCTGATGTTTGGTTTGGGCGGCATTTTCGTCGAGGTGATGAAGGACGTGACGTTCCACCTGGCGCCGATCACGGCGGACGAGGCGATGCAGATGCTCAAAGGCACGCGCTCCTACGCGTTGCTTCAAGGCGCGCGCGGCCAATCGCCGGTGGACCTCGATGCGATCGCCGGCGCGCTGCAACGCATCAGCCAGCTGGCGACGGATTATCCGGAAATTACCGAACTCGACATCAATCCGTTCATTGTCGGCCCGGTCGGCACGGAAGCGTACGTGGCCGACGCGCGTATGACGCTGGCGAACGATGACGCCGGGAATGACAAACATGAGTAAACCCAAACCCAGTTTCGATCCCGGCTGGCGGGACAAATACCAATCACAAATCCGGACGGCGGACGAGGCGGTCAAGCAAATCCGCCCCGGGCAGCGCATCTTCATTGGCACCGGTTGCGGTGAGCCGCTGGAGCTCGTCACGGCGCTGAGCCGGCGCGCCACCGAATTGCCGGACACGGAAATTGTCCATCTGCTCACGTTTGGCGACGCGCCCTATGCGCATCGCGAGCTGGCCCATTACTTCCGGGTCAACAGCTTCTTTATCGCCGAAAATGTGCGCGACATCATTCAGGAGGGCCTGGGGGACTATACCCCGATCTTTCTGTCCGATATTCCGCAGTTGTTCAACAGCGGGCAGATGCCCCTGGACGTGGCCTTGATCCAGGTCTCGCCGCCGGACGAATACGGGATGTGCAGCTTCGGCGTGTCCGTGGATGTCATCCATAGCGCGACCGAAAACGCCTCGCTGGTCATCGCCCAGGTAAATCCCAAAATGCCGCGCACGCTGGGGGATTGTTTTATTCACGTTCACGACATTGATCTGCTGGTGCCTTCGGAGGCCACAATTCTCGAAGTGCCCCCGCCGGAGGCGACCGATGTGACGCGGCAGATTGCCGAGTACATCGCGGCCCTGATCGAGGATGGCTCGACGATTGAATTCGGCATCGGGCGCATTCCCCAGGCGTTGCTCGGTTTCCTTAAACACAAGAAAGACCTTGGCGTCCATACCGAGATGGTTTCCGATGGCATCATTGACCTGATCGAGTCCGGCGCCGTCACGGGCGCGCGTAAAACGGTGGATCGCGGCAAGGTGGTTGCCAGTTTTGCGCTCGGGACCAAACGGCTGTACGACTACATTGACAATAACCCGTTGTTCGCTTTTCACCCGACTGAATACGTCAACGATCCCAATATCATCCGCCAGCAACACAAGATGGTGGCGGTGAATACGGCGCTGGAAGTGGATCTCACCGGCCAGGTGTGCGCGGATTCCATCGGCTCGAAATTTTTCTCCGGGGTGGGCGGACAGGTGGATTTCAACCGCGGGGCGGCCAAGTCGCGGGGCGGCAAGGCCATCATTGCCCTCCCCTCGACGGCCAAGGGCGGTACGGTGTCGCGCATCATGACCCATCTCAGTCCTGGCGCGGGCGTGGTGACCACGCGCGCGGGCGTGCATTATGTGGTGACGGAGTATGGCGTGGCGTATTTGCACGGCAAGAGCGTGCAGGAACGCGCGCTGGCCTTGCTCAGCGTGGCGCATCCGAAATTTCGTGCCGAACTGCTCAAGGAGGCCATCGAGGCCAAATATCTTTCCGCCGAAATGGCGGACAAGGAGGGCAAGATTCTGGTGGGCCCGAAGGAACTGAAGACGACCTACCTGCTCAACGACGGGACCCAGCTCAACTTCCGTCCGATTCATCCGACGGACGAGCCGCGCATGCGCGACTTGTTCTACAAGTTGTCTGCGGCGACGATCTACTACCGCTTCATGAGCCACCAGAAACGGGTCTCACGGCATCAGATCCAGGATTTCGTTTACATTGACCATCGTAACGACGTGACCATCGTCGGCACGCTCCCTGAGTCCTACGGCGAAGAGATCATCGCGATGGGCAGTTATTACCTCGACACAAAAACCAATCTGGCGGAGGTGGCATTTGTGGTGTCTGACCATTGGCAGAACCACGGGATCGGCACCTTCCTCCTGAAGCATCTGATGCGGACGGCGCGGCGCAACGGCATCCGCGGCTTTACGGCAGAAGTGCTCGTCGAGAATCGCCCGATGCAGGCAGTCATCAACAAATCGAACACCAAAGTCAGCAGCAAGGTGGGCACCGGCGTGGTCAGCTTTGAGATGAATTTCGAGTAAAACTCCGGCGTGCTTTCAGTTCGTCTTGCGTCATGCCGAATTCCTGATGGTCGGCCTTTTGATTTCTGGAAGTTGCCCCGCTGAACCCAGCGTCTCGTGTTTAAGCTCAAAATAGAGCCATCATTCGCCAAGAAAGGGGCAGCCAACTCCAGCTTGACTGGCTAGGATGCGCTCACTGGAAGTGGAGAGTTGGTTGCGTCGTCTGCCAGTTGCGACGCATCTGCCAAAAGCCCGTAACCGTCAGTAGCCTCGAAGCTGGACGCCAGCATCCGCGGATGCGGATGCGCCGGATGGGATGAGATGACATCCAAATGTCAATTCGCGATCCTCGGCGGCGTGCCGCGCAACACCACGGCAAAGTCAGAGGTGCAGCCATCCCCCGCTCCAACTCCCCGCGTCGCCGTGCCAAAAGCCCGGCAACTCGCTTTTGTCTATGCCCCCGCGATCGAGGGGTTGAGTTACCCGCCGGATTGCCCATTCAAAACACAACGCGCGATGCTCACCCGCTCGAAGATTGCTTCGTTCGGCCTGCTTGGAGCGCCGAATAGTCTCGAGCTCGCCGCCCGCCCGGCCACGGCCATCGAGTTGCAGCAGGTTCATTCCGCGCCCTATCTCGAAGAACTTCAGCGCGCGGCAGCCGGGGATCTGACGGCGGCGGGTTTTCGCATGGGCCTCGGTGGACCGGACACTCCGGTGTTCAAGGACATGTTCGAGTATAGCGCCTGGGCTTGTGGCGCGGCACTCGTGGCGGCGGAGCAACTGATCTCGGGCCAGGCGGACATCGCCTTCAACCTGCTCGGCGGATTTCATCACGCCATGCCGGCGCGCGCGGGCGGCTTTTGTTATCTCAACGACGTCGCGCTGGCCTGTGATGCCCTGACTCGCGCCGGCAGGCGCGTCATCTACCTCGATGTCGACGCGCATCACGGTGACGGGGTGCAGGAAATATTCTACGAGCGGAGCGACGTGTTCACCATTTCGATGCACGAGAGCGGGAAGACGCTGTATCCGTGGGGCGGGTTTGAAAATGAAATCGGGCGCGGACCGGGGCTGGGTTTTAACGTCAATATCCCCCTGCCGGCGGGCACGTACGACGACGCTTTTCTGATGGCGTTCGAGCGCCTTGCGGTGCCACTCATTGGTGCGTACCGGCCGGACGTCATCGTGCTCGAGCTTGGCATGGACACCCTGGCGGGCGATCCGCTGACGCACCTACAGATGACAAACAACGTCGTGGTGGAAGTCCTGAAACGGCTGATGGATTTCCAATGCCCGTTGCTTGTGGCGGGCGGCGGCGGATATCACGTCGAGAACACCGTGCGCGCGTGGGCGCTGGCGTGGCGGACCTGCTTGGGTGATGACGAGGAGGACGCCCTGAGCATGGGTTTGGGTGGCGTGATGCTGGGCAGTTCCGAGTGGGCGGGCGGTCTGCGCGACCGGCATTTGCCCATCCCGACCACCGAACGCGCCGCCGTTGACGCCGAACTGCAAACGACCCTTGAGCGCGTTGGCACGCATGTTTTTCCGCATCACCACCTCGTTCCAAACCGTACCAAAACTCCGGGCGACTGACATAGCCGGCCGCAGCGGGGGAGATCACCCAACAAACACGCAAATCAAGAACACTATGACCGAACCAATCAAAACCGTTTCCACGAGTTCACTGATGCAGGAGGGCCGGACGTTTCCGCCGTCGCCCGAGGTCGTCGCGCGCGCCTATATTAACGCTGATAAATACCAGGCGATGTATGCCCGTTCGATCAAAGACGCCGACGCCTTCTGGCTCGAACAGGCGGGCACGCTGGACTGGTTCAAGAAACCCACGGTCGCCCGCAAGTTTACCTGGACCACCGCGGCGCGCAAAATTCAACACACCTGGTTTGAGGACGGCCAGCTTAACGTGAGCGCCAACTGCCTCGACCGCCATCTCAAGACGAGACCGAATAAACCGGCCATCGTCTGGCAGGGCGAACCGGAGACCGACGTCGTCACGCTCACCTACGCGCAATTGCACCAGGTCGTGTGCAAGTTCGCCAACGTCCTGAAATCGCTCGGCATCCAGAAAGGCGACCGCGTTGCCATCTATTTACCAATGATTCCCGAACTCGCGATCGTCATGCTCGCCTGCACGCGCATTGGGGCAATTCATTCCATCGTCTTTGGCGGATTCAGCGCCGAAGCACTCTCGGGTCGCATCAACGATTCGACGTGCAAAGTCCTGATCACCTCCAACACCTCCCTGCGCGCCGGCAAGAGCATTCCCCTGAAAGCCATCGCGGACGAGGCGCTCAAGCATTGTCCCAGTATCGAAAAAGTCGTCCTGGTTAAGCGCAACGACACCGCCTGCAACGTGGTGGCCGGTCGGGACCTCTGGTATCAGGACCTGATGGCGAAAGCCGCCGCGGATTGCCCGCCGGCCGTCATGAACGCCGAGGATGTGCTGTTCATGCTCTACACCTCCGGTTCGACCGGCAAGCCCAAGGGCGTCGTGCATACCACTGCCGGCTACCTGCTCCATGCGAGCCTCACGCACAAATACATTTTCGACGTGCATGAGGACGACATCTACTGGTGTACGGCGGACATCGGCTGGGTTACCGGCCATAGTTACATTGTTTATGGGCCGCTCTGCAACGGCGCCACCAGCATCATGTTCGAAGGGGTGCCGACCTTCCCCGACGCCGGCCGTTTCTGGCAGATCGTCAACAAATTCAAGGCCACTGTTTTCTACACCGCGCCAACCGCAATCCGTTCGCTCATTCGGCTCGGCGAAGAATGGCCAAATAAGTATGATATGAGCACGCTCCGGGTGCTCGGCTCCGTGGGCGAACCGATCAATCCTGAAGCGTGGCTGTGGTATTACCGCGTCATCGGCAAGGAGAAGTGCCCCATTGTGGATACGTGGTGGCAAACCGAGACGGGCGGCATTCTCATCACGCCGCTGCCCGGCGCACACACGCTCAAACCCGGCAGTGCGAGCCGCCCGTTTTTCGGGGTGGAGCCGGTTGTGCTCCGGGATGACGGCCAGGAAGTGGGGCCAAACGAAGGCGGCAAGTTGTGCATCAAGAAACCCTGGCCCGGAATGATGCGGACGACGTGGGGCGACCACGACCGCTTCATTGACACCTATTTCACGATGTATCCGGACATCTATTTCACCGGCGACGGCTGCCGGCTGGATGAGGATGGGGATTACTGGCTGATGGGGCGGATTGACGACGTAGTGAATGTTTCCGGCCACCGCATCGGCACGGCCGAAGTCGAGAGCGCCCTCGTCAGCCACCCGAAGGTGGCTGAAGCCGCGGTGGCCCCAATGCCGCACGACATCAAGGGCCAGGGTCTCTACGCCTTTGTGACCCTCAAGGAGGGCGTGCAGGAGAGCGAGGATCTGCGCAAGGAACTGGCCAACCATGTTCGCAAGGAAATCGGCCCGATTGCCGTGCCGGACAAAATTCAATTCGCGCCGGGCTTGCCAAAGACGCGTTCCGGCAAGATCATGCGCCGCATTCTGCGAAAGATCGCTGAGAATGCCGTGGATCAGATCGGCGACACTTCCACCCTGGCCGATCCGCATGTCGTGGAAGCGCTGGTGCATGGGAAACAGTGACCTGAACCTGGCAGCCGCCTATGCCAGAAGGCTCACGGTGCTCCGGAAGGAAGTCAGAGCCTCCGCACATCGGTTGCCACGCTGCGGGGGCGTGCCCTAACTTGGAGTCCAAATTCAAATGAACACCGAATCCGCCGCCCAAGTCCACCCGGCCAATCGAGGATGGCTGGTCACGTTTTCCGGCACGGGCATCAACCTCGCGCTCGGAATTCTTTACGCCTGGAGCCTGACCAAGGGCGCCATTGAAAAGGAGTTTGGCTGGAAAGCCGAACAACTCAACGATCCATACGCGCTGTGCTGTCTGGTCTTCGCGTTCGCGATGATTCTGGCGGGCCGCTGCCAGGACAAGTTGGGTCCGCGCCTTACTGCTTCCATCGGCGGTCTGCTCGTCGGTGCGGGGTTCGTCCTCGTCTCGACCACAAACAGCTACGCCATCTGGCTGCTCGGCTTTGGGGTGCTGGCCGGCATTGGCATCGGCTTCGGTTATTCCTCCGCCACCCCGCCGGCGTTGAAATGGTTTCCGCCCGCCAAGACCGGCCTGATCGCGGGTCTCGTGGTGGCGGGCTTCGGCCTTGCCCCGGTGTATCTTGCGCCGACGTCGCAATACTTGCTGGGCCATTTCGGTGTTCAAAAAACCATGCTCATTCTCGGCGTGGCGTTCACCGTGATCGTTTGCGGGCTTGCCCAAATGCTGCGCAACCCGCCGGCGGGTTACGTCGCGGGCGCCAAACCCGCCGCGGCCGGTGCGGCAGCCAAACCCGCCATCACCAGCAGCACGCCGGGCGAAATCCTCCGCACGCCGGGCTTCTATCTGCTGTGGGTGATTTACTTCATCGGTTCGGGCGCGGGCTTGATGGTCATTGGCAGCGTGAGTGGCATGGCGAAGAAGAGCATGGGTGAGTCGGCCTTCATCGCCGTGGCGGTCATGGCCATCGGCAACGCCGCGGGGCGCATCGTGTCGGGCATGCTTTCGGACCGGATCGGGCGTCGCTGGACCTTGATGATTGTGCTGTTGTTCCAGGCTGGATTGATGTTCCTCGCCATTCCGCTGATCAGTTCGAAGACGACTGCTCCCGCACTGATTGTGCTGGTGGCGTCGCTGATTGGCTTTAACTACGGCGCGAACCTGTCGCTGTTTCCGTCATTCACGAAGGACCTCTGGGGCTTGAAGAATTTCGGCATGAACTACGGCGTCCTGTTCACAGCGTGGGGCGTGGGCGGACTGGTCCTGCCCCGTTTGCAGCAGATGCTGACGGCGAATAGCGGTGGCAGCTACCAATCCTCGTTCGTTACGGCGGGCGGACTGCTCCTCGTGGGGGCCTTGCTGACGTTGGCGATCAAGCCGCCCCCGCCAAAAGCGGCCGGGCCGCCCTGAACGGACGGACACGGGGTTCGGAAACATCCGAAACGGTCAGCGCAAGAAATGGGTTATGGGAAATAACATCAGTCATCGCAGCCTTCGGGTGCAAATCGTGCGGGTCATTTTCATTTCCGGCTTCGTCGGGTGGGGCGGTCTGGTCGGGGCGCAAGGCTGGCAGGCCACCACCAACCTCACTCTCAACGCCGATCTGACGGTGCGTGAAACCTACGACAGCAACATTTACCTCCAAAATGTCGAGCCGTCGCCGACCGTACCGAATGCAGTGAAGCCGTATCAGGAATCCATGGTCACTTCCGTCACTCCGCGGATGGCGTTGGATTGGAAGCCGGTTTCGGCTTTCAATCTCGCCACGTTCTACGCGCCCGAGTTTGTGACTTATCACGCGGATTCGGGCGAGAATCATCTCACCCATCGCGGGGCGCTGACGCTCTCCGGCCAGGTCGGCGTGGTGCAATGGGAACAATTCAATACGGTGACGTACATTGACGGCCCCACCGAAGGGTTGACCTTTGGCGGGCCGCCTTTGCCCAGCGCCGGCATCAGTGGCGGCAACGCCCCGGCCATTGGCGGCGTCCCGATTCGGGACCGCCGGGCGGCCCTGATTTATCGCAATGGTTTCCGCGCCTACCACGCCCACGGGGATTTTTTCTTCCGCCCGGTCGCCTGGTCGTACATCCACGACTTCCACACGGAGCAACGGCCTGACATTGGCTACCAAAACTACGTGGATCGCAACGATTTCACGGTCGGCATTGAGGTTGGCTACAAGGCCTTCAAGGACGCCTATCTGGTGGTCGGCTATCGTCACGGTTTTCAGGATGAGGCCCCTCTGCCTTGGTCACCCATTGATTACTCGAACACCTACAACCGCTTCCTCGTCGGTTTCGAGGGCAAGGTTACCGACTGGTTGAAAATTACCGGCGTCATCGGCCCCGACTTTCGCGATTTCACCGGTACGACTCCGCCCAACTTTGAGGACCACGAGACGGTTTTGTATTACGACTTCACCATCGTCGTGACGCCCACCAAACAGGATACCATCACCGTGCTGTTACGGCAGTTCGAGCAACCAGCCTTCGGCAATCCGTCGGTTTACGAGGACATCACCTGGGACCTGCTCTGGCGGCATCAATTCAGCGCCAAGTTCGCCGTCACGACCGGATTTCGCGCGTATGGCGGCGAATGGCAGCTACCCGTTACGCGAGATGACTGGATTTACTCCCCCAGCATTCTGCTGCGCTACACGCCGACCAAACATCTGAGCGGGGAAATCAGCTACACCTACGATCGCGCGACCACCCGGGTGCCGGACACATCTGGTCGCGAGTTCACCCGCAATCTCGTATCCCTGTCGGCGAAATATGCCTTCTGAGCATCGCCCCGCCACCCGTGGGCCTTCCGGTCGCCCCAGCGGGCCAACCCTCGGCGGACGCACCCTGCGGGCCGCGCTTTTGCAGTTGTAAAAACCCGCCGGCTGGTAAAATCTCTCGGTGGCCAAGTAATTGTTCCGAACGCGACCTTGCACGTTGTACCATGAGTCTGAAGCAACTTTCCGCCCTCGCCGGACTGCTCACCGCCCTGTTCGCTACAACCACGCGCGCCAACGTCACCTTCAACCTCCTTCCCGAGGATGGGACGCCACAGTATGCGATTGACGGTTTTACCGCCGCTGCCAATCGCTGGTCCGCGGCGCTGGCGGATAACATCACCGTGAACGTGCAGATCGGTTTCTCGTCGCTGGGCACTTCCGTTATAGCCCAGTCCGGCAGTGCGTTTCTGGAGCGGAGTTATTCCGAGGTGCGCACGGTGCTGGGGACGCATCGTACGTCGGCGGGTGACTATTCGTCCACTGCCGCGCTGCAACCCGGCTCGAGCTATGCCCGGTTGATCAATCACACCAGCAACAGCCCCAACGGTCCGAATAGCGCAACCCCCTACGTGGACACGCTGAACCTGGTGGGCCTGACGACCGCCAACGCCAAGGCGCTCGGTTTGATTGGGCCCGGCTCTTCACTGGATGCGCTCATCCGGTTCAATGCCGATCTCGCCTTTGACTTTGATCCGGCCAACGGCCTCACTGCGGGTCAGTATGATTTCATCGGCGCGGCGGCGCACGAGTTGGGGCACGCGTTGGGATTTGTGAGCGGCGTGGACGATATTGACACCTCGGGGGGGGACTATCCGGGACAGAATTTCAGTTCCAACCTGCTGGATTTGTTTCGTTACTCAACGTTGAGTCTCGCGGCGGGTCCCGGCGTCACGGATTACACGGCCGACAACCGGGCTAAATATTTTTCCGTGGACGGCGGCACGACGTCCCTGGCGCTGTTTGCCAACGGCGTTGTAAATGGGGAAGGGGTGCAGGCGAGCCATTGGAAGGACATGCTCGGCCTCGGGATCATGGATCCCACCGCGTTTCCCGGCGAGCAACTGGTGATTTCCAATAATGATTTGCTTGCGTTCGATGTGCTGGGTTACACCCTGATTCCCGAGCCCGGCACCGCTGCGTTGCTAAGCCTCGGCGCCTTGCTTCTCGGCTTTCGCCGCCCCGTGCGCCGGTCCGGCTTCGGGGTTGATTGAGTTGGTCGCGTTTGGCCGGGTCGCCGTTTCCGTGTCTTTCCCGCTATACATCTTTCCCGGCTTTGGTAACGTCCTTGCATTATGGCACTCGATGACATTCTCCTGGAAGCCGAAGAGAAGATGGAAAAGACCGAGCAGGTCGTAGTGAATGAATTTGCCGGTGTGCGCACGGGCAAAGCTTCCGCCTCGCTCGTGGAGAACATCCTTGTGGAATCCTACGGCTCGCAAATGCGTATTCGCGAACTGGCCGGCATCACCGCCCCCGAGCCTCGTACACTGGCCATCCAGCCATGGGACGCCAGCACAATCACCGCGATTGAAAAGGCGATTCAAAAGGCGAATCTGGGTTTGAATCCGGCCACCCAAGGCAAAGTTATCCGCATTTTCTTTCCGGAACTCAGCCAGGAGCGCCGCTTGGAGTTCGTCAAGATCATCAAGAAAATGACGGAAGACGGACGGGTGGCGATCCGCCACGTCCGACGCGACGCGATGGATCTGCTCAAGAAGCACGCGCACGACAGTGGTGTGACCGAAGACGAGGAAAAGCAGGCCGAGAAGGATTTGCAGAAATTGACGGATACTTACATCGCCAAGATTGACGCGCATCTGGTCCACAAGGAAAAAGAACTCATGACGGTATGAGTCGTCGCGGCGGTTGGTGAAACCGGGTGGGGCAAAAATTGCCTGCGCCGGGGCAAGTTCCCACCGCCGGGCAAAAATTTCAGTGCGGCGGCGGAATTTTTCGGTTGAGTTTGTCCACCACGCGTTGAAACTCGCCGTCCACAATGCTGTGAATTATTCCATGCGTTAACGCCTCAACCCTGAACCAAGAATTATGCCTCGTAAACTTAGCGCCATCTCGCCCGACTGGTGGGACTATACCACCCTTGACAACGATATCGTCCGCGACGCCGCCGCGCTCACGCCGGAAAAAATGCAGAAACTCTCGCGGCCCGGCTTCAAGGTGGTGATGTATGATACGCTCGAAGATTTTTACCTCGCCGAAGCGCTGGAATACCTTACCGCCTGGCAGCAATCGACGCCTGACAATCCCGTTGGTATTTGCGGCCCAATCGGACCGACCGAGCAACTGCCGCTCGTCGCCAGGCTCGTCAACGAACTGAAACTGAACCTCAAGTCCGCGCATTTCTGGGGCATGGACGAATGGTTCCTCGACGGCCAGGAAACACCGGTCACGCACCCGCTGTCGTTTGAGAAGGCGGATCGTGAGATGTGCTTCAGCCGCATCCGCAAGGAACTCGTGATGCCGGATGCAAATTTGCACTTCCCGAAAGGGAACACCACCGTATATCGGAAAAGTTGGGAGGCCGGTGTGCGTTGCGCGGTAATGCAGGGTGGACAGGGGGATGTGAAGCATTGGGCCTTTAACGATCCGCCCAAGCGCGCGGGCAAGTACAAGAACGCCCCGCCTTCGCCGGCGGAATACCGCAAGCTCGCCACGCGCGTGGTGGATTTGCACCCCTTGACCGTGGCGCAAAATGCCCGCACTTCCGGCGGTGGAAACATCTCGCTCGTGCCGACACAGGCGATTTCCGTCGGGCCGGTCGAGACTTGGAAGGCCGACAAGGTTTCCATCTGGCATGCGGGCCATCACGATAATCCGTTCGGTCAGCGGCTTACCTGTTTAATGATCGCCAAGAAATTGGCGGATGCCGCTGTGCCGATGTCGCTGCTGGCCGATCATCCGAATGTGCAATTCAATTACTACCGCAAGGGCATTGGGAAGTGCGACGTGGAGATGCACTAAACGAGATCCGGGACGCGCGGCAGCGCGTTCCAACCACATTTGGTAGGACCGAGTTACCGCTCGGCCCCTCCTGATTCATCAACGGATTGAGCGCCGCAAAAGCCATGGACCGTTTCGAGTTCGAGCGCGGATTGTGGTCGCGCGGGGTGACGCGGGTGGCTGGCGTAGATGAAGCCGGGCGCGTTATATTCCCAGCCGGGTTGAGTGACTAACTTTGCAGCATATGACTCACCACCCTCCAAAGAACAAAGCCAAGGGCTCGACCGTACCACAGCAGATCGGAATGCCTCTTCAGGACGAGAGACCAAAGATTGCATTGGTTGAATGTGGTGTAGATGAAGTTGGCGTAGGCTCTGCAATCGCTGAAGTATATGCTGCGGCTTGCATTTTGGATCCTTCTCGCCGCATTAATGGGCTCAGGGATTCAAAAACGCTTACCTCCGAACGCCGAAAGGCGTTGAGTGACCAGATCAAGGACAGAGCTTTGGATTTTTGTATTGCGACGGCCAGTCTGGCTGAAATTTATGAATTCAATGTTTTCGGAGCGACCATGCTAGCCATGCAAAGAGCAGTCGCAGGCCTGAAGGTCAAGCCAGACATCGTTCTCATCGACGGTAATCGTATGCCGAAGTTGTCCTTGCCGGCTCGAACAATTATTAAAGGAGATGCCAAGGTACGGGCAATTTCTGCGGCGTCGATACTAGCTAAAGTGGCTCGTGACGAGGTGATCCTGGAATATCATGAACAATTCCCCCAGTATGGCTTCGCACAAAATAAGGGCTACCTAACTGAAGCCCATCTCAACAGCCTTAAGAGTTACGGCCCATGCCCGATTCATCGGAAGAGCTACGAACCAATCCGGTCGCTGCTTGCCTTGGCTGAACGGGAGCAACAACTCGATTTTAATCCGAAATCCCTTTGAGGCTGAAGCTCCCTGTAGATAGTTGGCAGATCGATGGTTAGAGCCTGTGATTCGCAATCGATTTGGCGATGCGTCGAGGAATGCTAGATCGGTCGAGGAATCACTTCGGTGTTGATTCTGAACGCATCAAACGACAAACCCTGATTTGCGCAGCAAATCCTTGTTTTCGGCATTCTTGAGATCGTAAATCAAATCGTCTTTGTAAAACTGGTTTGCCAACCTGACGTAGTGTTCATAAGTGGTTTCGACGTCATTATGGCCCATGTTCGTCCGCAACACTTCCGCCACTACGGCGTCGTACACGTAACGCTTTCCAAGCATGTTCCTCTCTTTGAGGGCGTTTAGCACGAAGTAGGTTGCCTCTGGCTGCAAAGATTCATTCTGCGAAGCGGAGTTCATGGCTCGCAAAACACCAATGCCGGTTTTGGGAAATCGGGTCGAGAGAAAAGTCAGCGGGCAATTCCCTGCCAGTTCTTGGCCAAATCCCCGTGGTTTATTGCCTAGACAAAGTGTATTAAACTAAGTTAGACAACAAATAATTCGCCCGTACGACAAGAAGCACTGCAAATATGGGACAATTTCTCACTCACGCAAGGCTTGTACAAGTCCCTCAAGTAATATAAACCGCGGCCCGCTCGCCGGCCCGGTCGTGGCGGCAGCGGTTATTTTTCCGCATGCGTGGGCGGCGACCGGTTTCGATGAGCGCTTGCGGGATTTGAACGATTCTAAGCAACTCACCGAGCGGCAGCGGG
>JADLHS010000369.1 GCA_020848635.1 Limisphaerales bacterium | reverse complement strand
TGCTCGCCGACGCTGACCGGCGACCGCCCGCTCGCGGCGGACATCGCGGCGGTGACGGCGTTGCTGCAAACCGAAGCCGCCCAAGCGCAGTGCCTCGCTCCGAAGAACGACCATGAAGCTGACTGAACTCGAACTCCGCAGGTTGCTAGGGGCATCGCGAACTTGGTAGTGGCCACTTTTACTGAGTTTGCTGTTCCATTCTTGAAAGGTTACTCCTTACTAGTTCCATCAGTGACTGCTCACTGCAGGTAATAACGAAACTGCCCGATTCCAATGGCTCCGAGATGCGTGGGGCAATTAGGGGCACATCCCCCACCGTTATTAAGACCTTTCTTGAGACATTGGAGGCTGTCAGGGAGGCGAACCGTGCCGCATCTTCGGGAGTTAAACAAATTCCGAACTGCCAAGTAGTGGAGATTTTGTTGTCAGGTTGAGGCATCGCATTTTCTCCTAGCGACAATTCTTTCAGCCTCTTGAAGACAAGGTTTGGAGTCCCTGAAATAAATCCCAATTTAGGAAACTCCGCTGTATCAATTTGCTGTCCATCAGCAAGCGGCTCGTCGCTTACGACGAAGACTTTTAGAACTGGCGACTCTTGCGGTCCCCCCAGAGGACCCTCATTTGACCTTCCGAGCGGTACCACTTTAGCGTCTCCACCAGTCGGGGGGCCCATATACGTGCAAGACCAGCGGGCCAAACGCCCATTGGTAATTTCAATGGTGACTCCGACAACAAAGGTGCCCCGCATGTCGTCGTCCGCCGGAAAGCTGGACAAGCCATATCTCCATTCTGTCCAGCCTTCCCCTCGGGTCTCCGCCCATACGGGTTCGCCAAAGCTGGCAAGAATTTCGTTCGTTACCATACCTGGAATCAACCTCCGCCGCAGTTCCGCTGTGCTCTGTATCTCGGGGTGGAGGCGTGCGGTTGAATCCTTTGCAGCATCGTTCTTTCCGCCACAACCACAGAGAAAAATCAAAAAAAGCCAACCCACGAACCACCTGGAATTAGAGGGAGCAATGACTTTTGCATTCATGAATCCAAAAACAATCATGCTTAGAATCAGAGCATCGAAACTAGAATCAAGCATTAACTGGCGATGGTGGTATGTAAGGCCCCATCTTGTTATGGCACGCTCCAATTGGCCACCAACCGAAAAAGACAAAGTCACGTTATCTTCACGCGGTTGTTATCTGACAGAACCAGAAGTCGTACGGCTGTAGTCGTTCCACTCGGTTGATGTCGGTTTTCCGAAGTGGAAACCGCCAATCTCCGCTGATCGCTGCTAATCTCAGAGACTTGGAGCAAGAAAAATCCCTGCAGTTTGCGGTCGGGCGTTGTCACCACACGCTTCTTCCATCAGCGCAGATTAGTGCAGATTTGCGGTTCGAAATCAGTTTTCGAATTAAACTGGAAGTGCCCAGCAGACCCGCTTTGCGGAACTGCTTTGCCCGTGACTGTTGATGCGTGAGTTTGGTTTCAAAAAGGCCGGACCGATTTTTCGGTGTTGTGTGAGAAACAAAGTCCTCTAAATTTGCAGCGGGCAATATCGCCTTGTTTTCAGTGGTTTACAGACGGTGTGTGGAATATGAAGCTGACTGAAGTTGATGTGCTGATCATCGGGGCCGGCCCGGCGGGTTCGAGCGCCGCCGCGTTGTTGCACCAGCAGGGCTTTCGATTGCTGGTCGTGGAGAAACTGACGTTTCCCCGGTTTGTGATTGGCGAAAGCTTGCTACCGCACAGCATGGACTTGCTGCGGGACGCCGGCCTGCTCGACGCGGTTGAAGCCCGGCAGTTCATGCACAAGCACGGCGCCGTGTTTCTGCGCGGCCCCGAGACGTGCAACTTTGATTTTTCCGACCAGTTCACCGTCGGCTGGAAATACACCTATCAAGTTCCGCGCGCAGATTTCGATCAAGCCCTGGCCGACGCCGTGGCGGCCCGCGGGGTCGAGATTCTTTATGATCACGGTGTCGCGGCGGTCGAGTTTCATGACCACGGTGCGCGGGTGACCATCGAGCAACCGGACAAAACCAGCCGCAGCGTTTCCGCCCGGTTCGTGCTGGATTGCAGCGGCTACGGGCGCGTCCTGCCCCGGCTCCTGCAACTGGAAGTGCCGACGCAGTTTCCCACCCGCGAAGCGCGCTTCACGCATATCACCGGCGACCGGCGTCCAGCGGGCAACGAGGAGGGGAAAATCTGGATCTGCATTCATCCCGGCGGCGCGTGGATCTGGATCATTCCGTTTTCCAACGGCAAAACCAGTGTCGGCGCGGTGGCCGAGCCGGAATTTTTCCGGCGTTATCCCGGCGATCCGGAAACACAACTCCGTGCCATCCTGATGAGCGATCCCAACGCCGCGGCGCGACTGGCCGATATGAAGTTTGCCATTCCGCCGCAATGCATCAATGGCTACGCGTGCGCCGTCAAACAGCTGTTCGGTTCGCACTATGCCCTGGTCGGCAACGCCACGGAATTCCTGGATCCCGTGTTCAGTTCCGGCGTCACGCTGGCGTTGGAATCCGCCAACCGTGCCGCCCAGGTGCTGACCCGCCATCTGCACGGGCAGCCGGTGGACTGGCAAAGGGATTACGCCGATTACGTGATGCAAGGGATTGACACCTTTCGTGCCTATGTGAACGCCTGGTACGACACGACCCTGCACCAGATCTTTTTCGCGGCGCAGCGCAATCCTCCCATCATGAAACAGATTTGTTCGGTGCTGGCGGGCTACGTGTGGGACCGCTCGAATCCCTACGTCGCGCAGGCCGATCGCGCCCTGCCGCTGCTGGCCAAGGTCATCGTGACCAACGCGGCGCACTCATGAAGCTCTTCGCGCACGACCCCAAGACCGCCTACGAGGCGAAGGCCGAAGCGCAACGCATTGCGTTTGCCCCCGTGGTTTTCCAGGCCTGCCGGGTGTTGCGCGCCACGGGGATTCTCGAATCCGTGCAGCGCAGTGGCAATACCGGGTTGACGCTGAACGAGGTCGTGCAGGCGGCGGGGTTGCCGCGGTACGGGGTGAAGGTGCTGCTCGAATCGGGCCTGGGCATTGGTTTGTTTTGCCTCAACGACGGGCGCTTTACCCTGACCAAGTTAGGCTATTTCATCCTACGCGATCCGATGACGCACGCGAACATGGATGTCGTGCATGACGTATGTTATCGCGGTCTGTTTCATCTCGACGAAGCCGTCGCGCAAGGCCAGCCCGCCGGGCTGAAGACCTTGGGCGGGTGGAAAACATTCTACGAAGGATTAAGCTCGCTGCCGGCGCAAATGCAGCAGAGCTGGCTGGCGTTTGATCACTACTACTCGGATCAGGCGTTTCCCGCCGCGTTGCCGTTGGTGTTTGCGGATCACCCGCAACGATTGCTCGACGTGGGCGGCAACACGGGCCGCTGGGCGGTGCAATGCGCCAGGCACGATCCCGCCGTGCATATCACGATCGCCGACCTGCCGCCGCAACTGGAGTTCGCGCGGGCCACCATCAAGCAACACGGTTTGGAAGCGCGTGTGGACTGCTTCGCCGTGGACTTGCTCGACGAATCTCAGGCGTTGCCGGCGGGTTACGATGGGATCTGGATGAGCCAGTTCCTGGATTGCTTTTCGGAGCGGGAAATTGTGACCATCCTGCGCCGGGCGGTCTCGGCGATGACGGCCGAGACGACGTTGCACATCCTCGAACTGTTCTGGGATCGGCAACCGAACGAAACCGCCGCCTTCTGCCTGCAACAGACCTCGCTCTATTTCACCTGTATCGCCAATGGCAACAGCCAGATGTACCACTCCTCCGATCTGCTACGGTGTCTGTCCGAGAGCGGCCTCCGCGTCGTGGAAGAGCGCGATCAGGTCGGCCAGTATCATACGTGGCTGAAATGCCGGAAGGCGTGACGGCTTCCGCGCCGGGTCCGCCGTTCAGCCGTCGTTTCTTTCACCGGATCGCCATCGCCTGGGGATCTTCGTCCTTCAATCCGTATTTCATCAGGAACCGCATCAGCCCCATGCTGTAGGGCGCTTTGGCCGCCGAGCCGGTGAAGATGCGGCCCATGTGTTTGTTAACATGTGGATACGCCAGGCGGATCAGCAGATGGTCGCGCATCATTTCGCCCACCCGAAACGAGGTGAACATCCGGCCATCGTAGAAGTAATTCACGATCTCGTGCCACGTCTTGAGATGATGGATGACTCCGGCCTCGTAGGCTTGGAAGGCGGGCGCGTCACCGGCGCGAATGGCGTCGAACAGTGCCGTCGCGCTGGTGATGCCGATGAGCAGTCCGCTGGAGAACACCGGATCAATGAAGCCTGCCGTATCGCCCACGAGCACCCAGCCGTCGCCGACCAGCCGCTCGGAAACGAGTTGATAATTGGTGTATTCCAGCACCGGAGTGAGCCGCTTCGCGCCCGCCGTGGCCACGCGTAAGACGGAATCCTGCTTCAGCAAATTGTCGTAGCGTTCCTCGGGGGTGGCGCCAAACTTCGGCGGATGCGCCGAGCCGATGACGATGCCCAACGACACCCGGCCCGGCAACGGAATGCGCCAGCTCCAGCCGTGATCCAGCCGTGAGGAATGCACGTAACCGTCCTTGTAGAGTTCCGTGCGGTCGAGATGCGCGAACAACGCCGTGTCCTTGCGCCCACCTTCGCGACTGGGAATGCCCAGCAGCTTGGGCAACACCCGCGCCCGACCCGTCGCGTCCACAATCAAGTCGGGCGGGCCATCAAAAAAATTGTCAGTGGCGGCGAGGGTTTCGCGCGTCAAACCAACCTTGTCCGTGGTGCCCACGCGCTCGACTTTGGCCTCCATCTCAAAAACCCTCGCGCCGGCGCGTTGGGCGGCGGCGAGCAATGTGGCCTCGAATTTGAGGCGGGGCACGTTGTAGGCATAGTCCGGCAGCGGCCCGCAAAAATCCTTGAACGTGAACGGATAATCGCCGAACTCGTTCATGTTGAAGATCGCCCCCGGCTTGTATTTGGCATACGCCCGGACTTCCTCCTCCACGCCGAGCCGCCGCAGAAGCGGAATAATGGCGGGCACCAGCGATTCGCCGACGAGCAGAGCCGCATGGCGGGGCTGATGCAGCAAGGCCACGCGGATTCCCTCGCGGGCCAGCAGCGTCGCCAGCGTGCTCGCCGCCGGGCCGCCGCCGAGAATCGCCACCGTGGTAATTTTTCCGTTTTGTTCGTATTTCATTTTCTTCCGGTCAGGACCATGCGGCAAAGCGCTTGATGGGGTTCGATCTGAAAATTGCTTAAACCGGCCTGTTCCGCCAGCGCGCGCAATTCGCGAACGGTGAACGCTGCGCGGCAGGACTGCAACGCGTCATTGCGGAAAATCGGGCTGCGGCTCAGGGTGCGGGCGAAGAACGCCGTTGTCCAGAGGGTCAGCCAGTTGCGGCGCAGGTCGTTCACAATGTAACCGCCGCGCGCGAGCTGGTGGATCTGATGCAGAATCGTGACGGCGTCCGCGGTGGTGAAATGATGGAGCGTCAGGGAACACAGCACCAGATCGAAGCTCCCCCGCGCATACGGCAAGGCCCGCAGGTCGTGCTGTTCAAACTGGATTTCCGGCCAGTCGCGCCCCGCCTCCCGGGCGAACTCAAGCATCTCTGGATTGCCATCCACTGCCGTGATGGTGAGCGAGCGTTGATTCTGCCGGGCCCACGCCACGAGGGCGCGCGGAATATCCGCCGCGCCCGTTCCGAGATCGAGGATGTTCAGCGATGCCGGCGGGTGCGAAGCTGCGAATCGTTTCACGTATTGCAGCACCAGCCAATGGCCGCCCGCGTGACGGTTGAAATACTCCAGGGTTTGCAACTCCTCCCGGAGCAACGCCCGATCCATTCCCGGCCGGTCCATCAATTCCGGGCTACCGGGATCGAAACGCCGACGGGGGGCGAACAGACGGGTGCCGCTGCCAGAGGCGAACAGGGCGGGCCATATGAATGGCGGAATGGAGCGCAACCAGCCATTGAGACCGAAGGCGCGTTTAGACTCTGGCATTTCCATGCCCACGAAAAATAATGCGCCATCTCGAGAAAAACAATCCCGGCGCGCGTCCATGGCGGGGGTTGAGGTATTTGCCAGCCCGCGTTTGTCATCGCGATGGCGAATGGGTTATGGTATTCCCTCCGTGCGAGCGATGAGTGACACGAACCCTACTGAACAGACCAGTCGCGAACCCTCCGGGGCTTGTTTTACCCGGGCGGTGACGCGCGCGCTGGCGGAAGAACCGGCGCTGGAAGCCGTGACGCTGGATCGCACGCGCCAAACCATCTCCGTCGCCACGCTGGGTCGCACGGACGTGGCCAAACTCACCGAGCGGGTCGGGGCAAGAATTCAGGCAGCCGATGAATCCCAGGACGCCGCCTGTCAGCTTCTTCGCGGGGATGGTGATTGTTCCACTTGCGCATCGCCATTGACTGGGTCGGAGCGACAAAACATCACCATCAAGTATGAACACGGGGCCACCACCATCGCCCGTGTGACATGTCCCACCGCGCCGAAGTTTTGGCGCTGGCGCGACCTGCCGTTCCCCAAAGTCGTTCAGCGCGACGTCGAGTTTCTCGAAGACCATCACCACGAAGACGAGTGGAAGCCGCAATTAGTGCTGGCCATGCTTTGCGGCGCACTGGGTCTATTGGCGGCCTACGTCGCGCCGCCGGCCTGGCGCATCCCGCTGTTCGCGTTGAGTTATCTGGCCGGGGCCTGGTTCCCGGCAGAGGACGTCTGGGAGCGGATCCGCCAACGTGCAATTGATGTGCATTTTCTCATGATCGCCGTCGCCGTCGGCAGCGCGAGCATCGGCGCGTGGGGCGAAGGAGCGACATTGCTGTTCTTGTTTTCCCTGTCGGGGGCGCTTGAACATTATGCGCTGGGGCGGACGCAAAAGGAGATCCGCTCGCTCTTTCACGAAGCGCCGAAAGTCGCCACGTTGCTGGATGCGCGCGGCGGCGAAAGTGAATTGCCGGTGGAACAACTCCAGACCGGCATGCGTCTTCTGGTCAAGCCCGGCTCGCAATTTCCGGTGGACGGCGAGGTGCTCAAAGGCGGTACCGCAGCCGACGAATCCAATCTGACCGGCGAAGCCACGCCCGTGGAAAAAACCGTGGGCGACACAGTGCTGGCCGGCACGATCAATCTTTGGGGCGCGGTGGAAGTAGGGGTGTTGCGGCCCGCCGCGCAGAGTTCACTGCAAAAAATCATCCAACTGATCAAGGAAGCGCAGCAGCAAAAGGCGCCGTCCCAACAGTTCGCCGACAAGTTTGGCACGGTTTATACCTACCTGGTGCTGGCGTTGTCGGGCGTGATGTTCTTCGTTTGGTGGCTGGGTTTTCATTTGCCGGCCTTCACCTCCACGGCGGCAGTGCACAGTGCCTTTTACCGCACTATGACGCTGCTCGTCGTCGCGTCGCCCTGCGCCCTCGTGCTTTCGATTCCGTCGGCGGTGCTGGCCGCCATAGCGTGGGGCGCGCGGCACGGCGTGCTGATTCGCGGCGGTGCGGCGGTGGAAAAACTCGCGGACGTCACGGTCGTCGCACTCGACAAAACCGGCACGCTCACGACTGGTGAATTGCGCGTGGAGAAGGTGGAGAGCTTTCCATCGGGCCGCGAATCCGAAGTGGCGCAACTGGCCTACTCGCTCGACCGGCTTTCGACGCATCCCCTGGCACGGGCGGTCACGCGGTACGGCAAGCAAAAGGGTTTAACCGCTATTGAATTCGCCCACTTTGAATCGGTAACCGGCCAGGGCGTGCGCGGGCGGTGCGAGCGGGGAGAATATCTGCTGGGCCGGCGCGAATGGATTGCTTCGGCGCGGGGCGATCAAGCGGTGGCGCAGGTGCCGCCCACCGAAGCCGGTTTCTCGGAAATCTGGCTGAGCAGCCGCGAACTGCTTGGCCACATCGTTTTGCGCGACGACATCCGACCGCAGGCGCAGGGCGTGGTGGACGAGTTGAAAGCCAGCGGCCTCCGCACGATCGTTCTGACCGGCGACCGGCGGGCGACGGCGGAGCATCTGAAATCCGAATTGCACCTCGACGAGGTGCGCGCGGAATTGAAGCCGGAGGAAAAAGTGGCGGCAATCAAATTGCTGAGCGAGGGCGGCAAGCGCGTCGCGATGATTGGTGACGGCGTAAACGATGCACCCAGCTTGGCGGTCGCGCATGTGGGGGTGGCGATGGGGGCGCGCGGTTCGGACGCGGCGCTGGAACAGGCGGACATCGTGTTGATGCACGACCGGCTGGAAAACTTTCTCGCCGCGTTCCGGCTGAGCCAGCGCGCCCGGCGCATCATCCGGCAGAACCTGGTGATCTCGATGGGCACGGTGGTGGTACTGGTGGGATTTGCCCTGATCGGCAGGATTCCGCTGCCCGTTGGGGTCGTCGGCCACGAGGGTAGCACGGTGATTGTGGTGATGAACAGTCTGCGCCTGCTGTTCGGCGGGGTTTCCAAAACCAACCGTTCGTGACCTGCAGGCGTGGTTCGGTCGGGCTACTTTTCGAGCGCCTGGCGAAACTCCGGGTGTGTCTGTTGCAGGATACTGGAGATGCGCGTCCGTTCTTCGCCACCCAGATAAGCATACTGCGGGTCGGGATTCGTGGGATGAAGCGTCTGCCCAAGCCGGCGGTAGATCCGGCGCTTCAAAGGTTCGGGCAGGGCGAGAAAACTTTCCGAGTAGATGAGATAACTGCAACGGTTCTGGAACAGGTGTCCGCGCAGGTGGAAATCCTTGAGCGCGCGGCCAGCGCGGTCGCGGGGCGCCCCGGTTTGAAACGCGCTCTGAAAGGCGGCCGCGCCTTCGAGGCCTTCTGGCAGGGGGGCTTCGTCCTTGAAAAGCAAATCGTTCACCACGTCCTTCGCCGCGCCTTCGAATACCCGTTTGACGCTGTCGTAGGTCAGTTCCTCGGTCACCGGCTCCTTCAGGTCGTGTTGCAGATTCTTCTGGTAGGCCAGCATCCGGCGGCAGTCCTGGGACGCGCGGGTCAGGGTGTTCTGCATGGCCAGTTGGTGTTCATATACGAGCAGGGCGACGATGTCGCTGCCGGCCGCGAGGTACGCCTTCGTTTCAAAGAAATGAGAAAGGTCCGTGACATTCGCCCCGCGTTTCAGGTCCACCACCAGCTCGCTGTTCTTGTCCTGGGCCACCACGTTGCCCCGGTGCCGCGTCGTTCCGTGTTTTCCCGTCACATACCAGCCGGCCCAGCGATTCGTAAAGGGCGTGCGAAAATCCACGAGCTCCGAACCGAAACGCAACAGCGGCTCCCCTTGCGCGTCGGTAAAGACCGAACGGACAAAAACGCCGGGAATGCCGCGCACAAAGTTGCCGCCGTGACAACTCAGACAATCGTTATCGCGCACAAACTTCGGGGTGTCCGCATGGGGATCGTAACTGTAAAAGATCGGCCCCAGTTGCGGATCAACGGTGGTGAGTTCGATCAGACCGGAGGGCACCCAGCCCACGTAACAGGTGTCGGAAAAATACAGCGCTCGGGGATGATCCGGGCGAATCCGCTGGCGCTGGAAACTGGTCTTCGAAAACACCAGCAACTGGCTCTCGACCGGGATCTGCAGTTCCCGCAGCAAGCGTTGCACGATTTCCTTGCCGCTGCCGGTCAACTGCAATTGGCCTGCCGCCAAGCGGGTTTGCAGTTGCGTCAGCGCGTCATGGGGTAGCGTGGCGGAGTAACTGATCGGCGGCTGTTCGTACGGCTCGGCGCCTTGCGCCTGGCCGACGTTGGTGGTCAAAGCCAAGAGCGCCGTCGTTGCTGTGAAGCCCAGTCTTAGCATCATATTGTGCGCCACTTGGTTTGAACCGGCCCCGCTCCGCGGGCGACCCAAGTGGTCAACTCGATTTGAGTTTAGCGCCGCGTTCAAGCGTCGGATTTGACTTCCGTCAAGTTTTCACCAAGCCATTCCGAGCGCGTTGCAGTCGGCTCTACTTCCGCTGAGTTGACGCCGGGGCCGCCGCCGGCTCACGCGCCCGGCAACTTTTCGCGATAGCGACTGGGGGACTCGCCGGCGATCCGGCGGAAGACACGGTTGAAGTGGCTCAAGGATTGAAAGCCCGCCGTGAAGGCGATTTCACTGATGCGCAGGTTTGGATTGAGCAGGAGATTCCGGGCTTTCTCCACGCGCACGCGTGAAAGGTAATCCGTGAAATTCAACCCCGTTGCCTTCTTGAACATTTTGCAGAAGTAAAACGTGCTGGTGTTCACCGCCTTGGCGACATCCCCCAGCGAGATTTCGTCGGCTTGATGTTCCTTGATAAACTGCTTGGCACGGGTGATCGCGGGCGGTTCGGCGTTGGCGTTGCGAACGAGTAACTGGTTGCTGACCAGCGAGAGGTGCTGGGCGAAGATGGTGAGCAACCGCACGACAGACTCGTATTGCTTTGGCGAGATGACGCGGGTTTGGAAGTAGGCCTCCTCGAGCCGGCGCAAATCCACCTTCCAGCCCCAATCCACGAGTTGCTTCGCTGCGCGGGCAAACTGGGAGCGGGTGGGTTTTTTGAGAAAAATCTGGCCGGTCTGGAGAAAGCCGAGCAACTCATCGCCGATGGAAACCGGCACGCCGGTGTCGCACAACCCGGCGAAACACTTCACCGTGCGGGGGCCCACGCCGGCGCCTTCGTTGATCTTCTGCTGGGTTTCGAGACAGGCGGCGCAAGCGCGGTTGTTTTCGGCCATGAGGGTGCAAAAAGGGTTTTCGGCCTTTTTCCCGTGTTGGGCCATGTGCCATGATTCGACGGGACGCAGCGTCAGCGGCAGACCGGTGGTCTTGCTGAAGGCGCGTTCGTAGTCCTGATAAATCTGCGAGCGCGTCAGGGCTTCGATGAACCGTTTGTTGGCTTCGTGTTCCACCGGGGCAAAGTAGCCACGCGCCGGCAGCGCGACAAGCAGCAAAGCCGGGCCAGGTGTCCGAGGAGGCTGTTGGTGGCGTGCGGCGTTCAACCGCATCGCAAATTGCCCCGTTCGCCTTTATTGCCCTTGCCAAAAGACTGCTTGCATTCCGATGGAGGTTCCGTAGGCTGCCCAAGCTGTTTTTGGAAGCGAGCGTAGCTCAGTCTGGTAGAGCGTCACGTTGCCAACGTGAATGTCGAGGGTTCGAATCCCTTCGCTCGCTCCAATTCTATCAAGGGTTTTCTCACTCACCCCCCGTTTTGGCACAGTTTTGACCCAGTTCTGCGACTGTGGCCGCCGCAAATCGGGTTCTCAGCCTTCCCCCAACGCCGTCTTGAGGCTGCCTGCGCCGCCGCCTTTTTCGCAGCCACGGAGTTGCGCAGTTGGCCCCTCGCGCGTTCCGCCAACGGGCCTGCCGCCCGTCAGCCCTAGAATGGAATATGAGCCGGCCTCACCACAACCACGGGAAAAAGCCACTCGCCGAAATTTCCTCCGGCTCGGTGACGATTCCGATTTATGCTTCTCCCGTAACCATAACAATTGGGAAGAAGCCAGCGCAGAGTTCGGAAGCGAATTCAAAATCGAACGGTGACAACTCGGTGCGTAAAACTTACCCGTCGTTCAAAGTGGTCTATTACGAAGGAACGCAGCGCGTCTTCCGGCGCCGCAACACCCTGGCAAAGGCCAAAGCGCTCGCCAAAGAATTGGCAGGCCAGTTGGCCTCCGACGGCGTCCGCTCTCAATTCCTCACCGAGCAGGATCGCCGGATCCATGTCCTCGCCCAAAAGGCGGTCGAACCGCTCAATCTCGAAATCGACCAGGCCTGCCGCCACTATGCTGAACTGCGGAATCGCGTGAAGGGAGCCACCCTCGAAGAAGCCGTCGATTTCCATAACACCTTTGGCCAGCGAGTCCGACATGGTGCCACGACCGAGGAAGTCTATCAGGAATATCTCCAACATTTGGAAAAGCGCGGGGTCGGAGATTACCATGTGCGCGATGTTGAGAAAATCGCGGGCAAGTTCGTCAGCACCTTTCCGGGAGCGATTGCTCGAATCGACACGCCGGATATTGACGATTTCCTCGGCCACCTGGGTGGCAAGTCGCGAAACAAGAACAACTGGCGCAAAGGGATCATCGCCTATTTTAATTTCGCTCAGAAAAAGAATTTCCTGCCCAAAAATCTTGAGCATGCCGCCGCCGCAACGAGTGAGTTCTCCGATCCGCGACAGAAAATCATCACGGAAGAAGACGCGACGGCTCTCCTGCAGCGCGATGATATCTACACGCCCGAGGAGATGCGCAAGATTCTTGAGGCGATCGGTCCGGCCCTCCGACTCACCCTTGAAATCAAAGCCTTTTCCGGGGTTCGCACCGAGGAGATTGTCCGCCTCTGGTGGGTGATGGTCGATGAAAAGGACAGTTGCATCCGCGTGCCGGATGCCGTTGGCAAGATTGACGCGCGGCTGGTTCTCATCCTGCCCAATCTGGCAAAACGCCTGGCGGGCCATCCCGTGGACATCAAGCACGGACGCGTCGCAGCCGACTGGGCCTCCGCCAATTCACTCTGGCACGCGTGGGAGCGTGAGTTGGAAAAAGCCGGCGTCCCGTACCGGCGCAACGCTTTCCGCAACAGTTATATTTCTTATCGGCTGGCCATTCTTCAGGACATCCGCCGCGTGGCCGAGGAAACCGGGACGAGCCCCGAAATGATCCGCAGGAACTATCTCGTGCCGATCTCCAGGAGCGAAGCCGAGAAATGGTTTGCCTTGTAAGCATCGTTCGCTGGCCGGTTCGCTGGCCGGTCCCATTTGCGGGCTTCTGATCATCGTACCAGGCAAGGCTGTTATCCCCCGCAGCGCCTCGACCCTTGTAGTGGCCTATAATTGAGTGCATGGGCATGGTCACTCTCCACGTAGATGAGAGTCCGAAGGCCGAACGTCAGATGGCGGTTGGCGGCCTGTCGCCGCGCAGAGCGACCAAGGTGGTCCTGGCGGCGCGGTACGCCGTAGGCATCCGGACCATCGAGAATTGGCAGTACGCCGGAATTCTCCGCGCGAGCTTCGAGCAAGGATTTGCGGTATTCAATGTGGCTGATTGTGACGAGCGCCTCCTCCGTTATCACCGGTAGAAGGCCTCGCTTTTTCTGTCTGACCGCGCAAATCGTCGATGACCCCCTCACCCCAAAACGATCAGCAGAAACCGTTTGTGACCAAGGAGGTGCTGGCGCGGCGTTACGGCGTCTGCGATCGCACCATAGAAAAATGGATGAAGGCACGCATTCTCATTTTCCTCAAGGTCAGGCGGGTCGTGCGCTTCCATGTTCAGGGCTGTGACGAGGCTCTGCGGAAACGCGGCTTTTTGAATGGCGACTTGGCGACCTCGCAAGACTCGTAACCCACAAACATTCTACGGGCAGAAGCGTTGACAATTAAGCCAAACAGAAGTGCAACCATTCATGAACTCAACGATTGGGCCGCAAAAATTCAGCAACCCGGGCATCGATCCGTTTGACGAAGTGAAATGGGAAAAACGGATGGCAGAAATAATCGACGACAAAAATCGAGTCGTCTTCCGCCAGGCCGACGTGCTGGTCCCCAGTTTCTGGTCCCAGCTTGCAACGAATGTCGTCGTCTCCAAATATTTTTATGGCGAGCAAGGCACGAGCGAACGGGAGAACAGCGTCCGGCAACTGATCCACCGCGTATGTCGCACCATCACCGACTGGGGTGTGAAGGACGCATATTTCAGCAAAGAAGATGGCGACGTGTTTTACGCTGAACTGGTCTGGTTGTGCCTCCACCAATATGGGGCCTTCAATTCGCCGGTCTGGTTTAACGTCGGCCTTCACCATGTTTATCGAATCGGAAAGAATTCCACACGGGGCAATTGGTTTTACAACCCGAAGACGCAGAATGTCGAGCGAGCCTCAACGCAGTACGAGTATCCTCAGTGCAGCGCGTGTTTCATACAATCAGTTGATGACAACATGGAATCGATCATGGATCTAGCGAAGAGCGAGGCCATGCTCTTCAAGTTCGGTTCCGGCACCGGCACCGATTTGACCCCGTTGCGCTCCAACCGCGAGAAACTCTCAGGTGGAGGTCGCCCGAGCGGACCACTTTCATTCCTTCAAG
>JADLHS010000368.1 GCA_020848635.1 Limisphaerales bacterium | reverse complement strand
CGATGATTCCAGCATAAAGAGTTGATGGGTCGCAGCATTTCCAGATTCACTTTGGCCAGTTCCCGTCCGTCAGCGGTTGGAGCTGCAATTTCGCCGGGTCAATCACCGCATGCTTGATGCGCTCGCGTTTCCAGGTGTAGGTCACATGGACAAGGCCGTCGCGGGTTTGAATGATGGCGGGATAGCTGAACTCCTTGCCCGGCTCATTCTCGAACACCAGCGCCGCCGACCACGTTTTCCCATCGGGCGACGCGGCGAGAGCCAGCGGCGAGCGGCCTTTGGTAACCGGGTTGTAGATGAGCAGATGGCGGCCATTCTTCAGCGACACCGCATCCGTGCCCGCATTGGGATTCGGCAAGTCTGTCAACGTCATTTCGCTCCAGGTCCGACCCTCGTCAGACGACCAGGTTTCGAAAATCTTCCCCTGGCGGGTCCGGCCCAGCGCCTGAAGTTTGCCGTCCGGGTGGACAAGAATGCTCGGCTGAATCGCGCCGATCTTCTTGCCGTCGTTCACCGGCGGCGTCGCGGTCCAGGTCCGACCGAGGTCCGATGATCGCTCGAAGTGAACGCGCCAGCCCACATCCTCGGAACTGGTGGGACTGAGAAGGTCGCCACTGGCGAGTTGCACGGCTTTGTTTTTGATCGGTCCAACGATGCCCTCGGGCAGCCGCCGGGCTTTCGACCACGTTTTGCCACCGTCGGTGGAGGTCATCAGCATTCCCCACCAGGTGCGGGGGTCGGGACCAACCTTGTAGAACAACATCAGCGGGCCGGTCTTCGGCTGGAACAGGACGGGATTCCATGTTGGATACCGTTTCGTAGGTGACTCGACGCCGTTGGCTGCTTCGACCGGCGCGGTCCAATGCCCGCCTTCGTAACGGGACACCCAGATGCCGACGTCCGGATCCTTCTCGTCGGTGCCACCAAACCACGCCGCGATCAGGCCGTCCTTTGATTCGGCGATGGTTGAGGCGTGGCAGGACGGAAACGGCGCGGTTTCGTAGATGAATTCCGACTTGAGCAAACCGGGTTGATCAGCAGCGGCAAGAGTGGTTGCCAACAAGCAACCGACGATGACACCGAAGAGTTTCTTGGGAGGTTTCATAATGGTTTTCGGGACCGGCCCCGGAGCAGGAGGGCAACTGCTCCCATCACGAGCAGGTTAGCCGTGCCAGGCTCGGGGACATAGGGCGTGAGGGTGTTTCCGTCTATCCAGCCGACGCTGAAACTCCGCAGACCGGTGGCGGTCGAGCCAAGCGAGCTGAGGTTGACTGTGAACGGCGCGCTGACGGCAGCATATTGGCCGAATTGGTCGCCCGCAAACGCCCACAAACCACTCGGATCGGTAACGCGAACCTGAAGGGTGGCGACGCCCGTGGCGGGGAGACCGGGGAAAATCACACTGGTGGCGGGAAAATATCCCGCCAGGGATCCAGTCCCGAGCACGGTGGTGGAGTTGCCGGGCATGAGCAGATGACCATCCGTAACGACGCCGGGCGCGGCCCAAAAACTTACGGAAAAGGATTCAAGCAAAGTGCCCCCGTAGGTCTGCGTGCCAGCCGGGATGCCAGTGGGCGAGTTGCCGGTTTTGGCATCGGCCCAATCGCCGCCGTAGTGGATAAAATCCAGTTCCGGGCCGTAGATGGGCGCTTTAAGCGAGGGGAGATTATTGACGAACGTGATGCGCCCCTGCGACCACGCATTTAGAACCAAAACCGCCCACAAGAACAAACCGATGCGTATGGATTTCATGGCTGGAGTTGGTTGGTTATCGGGCCCAGTGCCACTGGGGAACGCGCCGCCCTCCGGGCTCACTGTTTTGCCAGGGCTTCGGGCCGGGGCGATTCATTGACGAACTTGAGGGCTTCGTGGACCAGGATTTCACCCGTGCGTTCCCCGAGACTGGTCCGCGAGATGTACTCGTAGCGTTTGAAACTGTCGTAATCCTCCTTCGTCAGGATGTAGCCGAAAGCGTCGTTGGTGAGGCCAAACAACAGGTTGTGCTCCCCGCGCATCTTGCGTTTGAGATAGTAACCGATGTTCGGCAGGGCTTCGCCGGGGATGGTGAGGATCTGGGCATTGCCGAGATTGATCAGGTTCATTTGCGTGGTGAGCTTGCCGTCCACCGCGCCAAGTGCCTTGGGCGACGCCTTCAGGAGGGCTTGCATCAGGGGCGAATCCACTGGAAACGTCAGTGACCTTGCGGAACAAACGAGCTTGGGTGACGCCTGCTCTGGCGCACTCTGAACGATGCGCAAGGCCTCGTCCGCGAGCAAATTCCCGATGCGCTGGCACTCCGCCCAGGTGCCAGCCTCCCCGCCGTTCGGACGGCGATTGTCCGCCGTCACCATGCCGCCTTGCGCGCTGTTCATGAAAATGCCCGTCCCGCCGCCTTTCGCGGCAATTTCATCGTACAGCGGCCCGATGAGGTCCGGGCTGCAAATCCCGCGGTCACTGCCCAACACCTCGGGGTGAATCGCATAATTGACCAGGGTCGCGAATGGGCGACCGGAGGCATCCAAGGCCTGGATGACGGAGCAGCGCGGATCATACAACTGCGGCGCGTAGTAGTTGTAGGCGATGTCGCCCTTGGCCTCGCCGGTTGCGATTTTGAGCCGGGCGGGTTGCAGTTTCGCGATGGCTTCATTGATCGCCTCGGCCATGCGCGTGCAAACGAGTTCCAGATACTTTGGATCGCTAGACGTGCCGCCCTTGCCATCCGGGAATCCGTAGCAATCCGGCGCGCTGTGGGTATGGGTGACGCCGATCAAAATGTTTTCGGGCGCAATGCCCTTGACCGCCGACCGGACCTCGTTGCCGAGCTGGGCAGGGAAGCCCAGGAAATCCGCGCTCACAATGGCCACCCGCGTGCCGTCCTGTTCGAAGACGAGGGCGCGCACCGTCAGTTCGCCTTCCTTCTTGGTGGTCGGATGCCCGGGACCGACCCCGCCGCTCACCGGCAGCAGCGGGTTGGGAGTGACATTGCGGACGGCGATTCCAGCCCGAAACGCAGCGGTGACATCGCACAAGCTGGCGGTGAGGCAGAGGAGGAGGGCAAGGGGTTTCAAGTTCATGGCATTCTTTGTAATTGGTGCTTGGTTGATTAACCAGACGCAGCTTTCAAAGGCAAGATTCAATGTTGGGATGGTCACCGCTCAAAAGCGGAGTGGTCGTCAATGCGGAGCAATTGACGAGGGCATCTCGCACGTTTTTGAGTGGTTTCGACCTCCGCCCTTCCACTTTGCCCCAAGTACAAAACGCGGCGGACGGGCTTTTGCCCATCCGCCGCTCACCTGATCATTCTCCAAAGCCAGCTTCGCTGGTCCAGTCCCAGTTTAATTGGAGGCGCGATAGTATTTCTTCGTCCCTGTAGGCGGCGTATAAACCGTGGGCGTCGTGTAAGGATATGTGGTCACCGCCACAGTGGTGAACGGGCCTTGCGGGTCGTCCGCGGCTTCCAGCCAGCCCGTAAACGTCACTTGGACGTTCCCGGCGACTTTCGCGATGCTCAGGGTGGGGACGGGGACGGGATCCGGACCGACGACACGAATGTTCGAAACCAGCGCATACTTTGGTTTAACTTGGCCATTCAACCAGAGCATGAGGCAGTCGACCCCGCTGGTTGGGTCGGTTTCACCAGGGCAGCGCCGGAAGCCAGATGCCGCGACGTATTTGTCGGTAGCAACCCCGTCTTTTATCCACTCAGCTATGTAAGTGTCCTCGCGGAACGCGGTCTGCCACATCTGTTCGCCGTCGCGCTGGGCGAACACCTCGTAGGTATTCATATACTCTGCTGGAGCGTTGGTAACATTCACAATCAGTTTCATGTGGAGCGTTTTACCATCCTTGAATACAGGCCCGTAGTCGTTCCAGTTTCCACCACCCCCACAACCGCCGATCGCGTTATAGCGACAGTCCTGATATGTGGACAGGCGGCATGGAGTGCCGAGTTCGCTGTACTTCCAGTTCGGATTGCCGTCTGCCGAGTCAGCAGTTCTATTTGCCCAATCGGAGAAGGTGAAACCATGATCGAAGCCGGGCAGTGCCGCGTTGTAACTATTATTGGTGGGATCGAAATCAGCCGGGATTTCATTCGTGTTATGGTAGCTCCAGTCCCAAGTGACGGTGACCGGCCCTTTCCGTTGCGTGGGGAAATCCATCTTAAAAAAGTAAGTTCCACGATTCGGAAAATCCTCAGGCTGAAGGCCGTCGTTCTGGTTATTGTCCGCAGCAACCATCATCTGCCCCCCCCCGGGGGCGGTGCAGTTCGTTGCGGTCACGTTGTAGAATATTGATCCATCTTCATTGGTCGAGCCGGCCCCGTTGTTTATTGGCGAGTACGATCCGGGGTCACCATTGGCTCTAACCCAATCGAGGTCGTAGTTGGCATTCAGCCACTTGTTGCCGAGGGAGGGCTGGCCAATGCACCAGCCGTTCGTGTAGCCCTCCACGGCGGAGAATTTGGTTTTGTAGAGCAATTGTGCCTGCACGTCTGCCGCCAGAAAAGCCAGCAAACCACACCCCAGAAACTTCAGGAGGGTTGATTGTTTCAGGTTTAGAACGGTTGTTTTTTTCATGTTCATTTTCCCTTTTTGGTTATTTGAATTCCGAAGCGCTTGGTTTGTTTACAAGGCAT
>JADLHS010000367.1 GCA_020848635.1 Limisphaerales bacterium | reverse complement strand
TGATCAAACCGGCTCCCGGCGCGAACCTGCTGGCGTTGAGGGATTTTCATGCAATCCATGGCATGCGGATCATTCGGGAATTCCCACGCTTAGGAAACATCCAAGTTCTGGAACTGCCAAGTGGTGAGGAAGTTATATCGGCTTTGAGTTGGTATCGCCAAAGTCGCTTAATCCAATACGCCGAACCAGATTATGCACTCTCCGCAGCCCTGTCGCCCAATGACCCCAATTACGCGGGTGGTGACCTCTGGTTTTTGCATAATACCGGACAAAATGGCGGGGTCGCCGACGCTGATATTGATGCGCCGGAAGGTTGGGATATCCAGAACAACGCCAGTAACGTGATCGTCGCCGTGATTGATTCCGGGGTGCGCTACACGCATCAGGACCTTGCTGCCAATATGTGGATTAACCCGGGGGAAATTCCTGGCAACGGCATTGATGATGACGGGAATGGGTTTGTGGATGACGTACACGGGATTAATGTCAAAACCAACTCGGCCAATTCCGGAAATCCCGCTGATGATTTCGGTCACGGCACTCAAGTCGCAGGCGTTATCGGCGGCATTGGCGGCAATGGATTGGGGGGATTAGGGGTTGCCTGGCGCGTCCAACTGATGGCCTGCCGGTATCAGGACAGCAGCGGACAAGGATTCGTCTCTGACGCTGTCCAAAGTTTCGAGTATGCTCGCGAAAAGGGCGCGAACATCATCAATGCCAGTTTTGTCACCGCCAGTTATTCCAGCACCCTATACGATGCCATCAAGGCTTGCCGTGACGCGGACATTCTGGTGGTAGCCGCCGCCGGTAATGATACCAGCAACAACGATTCCTCCCCGCGCTATCCCGCCAGTTACGATCTCGACAACATTATCGCGGTTGCGGCGACGACCCGGACGGATGGATGGGCAAACTTCTCGAATTTCGGGACCAACAGCGTTGACCTCGCCGCGCCCGGAAGCGGCATTTTCACGACTGCAAATGAGTCTGATTCTTCCTACGCCACCGTTAATGGAACCTCGTTTTCGGCCCCAATCGTGGCGGGCGCGCTGGCCTTGCTCAAGGTGCATGCGCCGGCGGAATCCTACCGACAACTAATCAATCGCCTCTTCGCGGGCGTTGATGGGTTGCCAAGTCTCGTGGGCAAGTGTGCCACTGGCGGACGGCTCAATCTGAGGAATTCATTGGCTTTGGAAGTCGTTGCCGGTTTCTCGGTCGGTTCGGCGACGATTGCGCTGGGCGACGCGGTTCAGTTCACCGACGTCTCATCCGGGACGATCACTAACTGGTCTTGGTCGTTTGGCGACGGCGGGCACAGCAGTGAAGCCAACCCAGCGCATGATTACCTCACGAACGGCGAATTCCTGGTCAGCCTGACCGTGACGGACAACTTGGCTCGCTCAAGTCAGTATGCCAAGCAGGTTACGGTCGTGCCTGGCTACGCGATGACGAGCGGCACTTTCAATTGGATCAACCCCAGCAGCATGACCGCACTTGCCTTGGATTGTTTTTCGGTGAGTTCGGCTCAAGCCCTGCCGTTTTCGTTCAAGTTCTTCGGGGCGACCTACTCCCAAATATCCATCGGTGATGGTGGAATCATCGGGTTCGACAGTTTTGCTTTCCAGCCAACCACCGACTTGCCGAGCACCGACTTTCCCAACAACATTATTTGTCCGTTTTGGGATCTCTTGACGCCGTGCGAGGGTGGCACGGTTTACGTTGGGACGGTGGGCCAGTCGCCCAATCGCAAAGTGGTGGTCTCATGGGTGTTAGTTGCCCGATTGCTCAATTCCGAGCAACCGTTCACGTTTCAAGTCTGGTTGGAAGAAAACAGCCAGCGGATTCAATTCCAATATCAATCGGTCGAGAATGGCACGCCAGAAGAAGGTGCTTCCGGGGCCCTGGCTACCATCGGATTGGAGCAATCCAGCGGACAAGTCGCGGCCCGGTATTCGTATCAGGGGAGCGCTCTGGTGGCCAACGGTCAAGCCATCCTTTTCACGCCGCTGACCAATAGCCCGTTGAACATTAGCCCAGCCTTGGGGCTGGTCAGTTCCGGATCGGTAGGCGGCCCTTTTGCGCCAGTTCAGAAGACCTACACCCTCACCAATAGCGGTGGCAGTTCGTTGAACTGGTCGGCGGCCACCTCGCAACCTTGGTTGACCCTCTCCGCCACGGCTGGCACTTTAACGCCCGGCGGAAGCACCAACCTCACCCTTTCCCTGAATGCTCAGGCTCACCTGCTGGCGGCGGGCGTCCATCTGGGTGGGGTCAGATTTACCAACCTGAGCAACGGCAATGGGAATATCCACCGTAGCGTCAGCCTTAATGTGGGAGCGACATTTGGGTTGGAAGTTAGTCCCGAAAACTTGAGCCGATGGGTCGGGCATGTGGGCGGGCCATTCTCGCCAACGAACCAGGTTTACACCCTGACCAATTCAGGCGGAACGGCTCTGGCTTGGTCTGCAGCAAGCACCTCGTCGTGGTTGGCCTTATCCCCGACCAATGGCAGCCTGGCCACCGGCGCCACGGCCACCGTGACGGCTTTCCTCAACCAACCGACATCCTTCCCCCTCGGCACCAATTCAGCAGAGATTGCGTTCTTCGTTCCCGCCTCCGGCTCGAACCTGCTAACGAGATTATCAGTCCTGGAGGTTTATCCCTTCCAACTCTCGGTCCCGGCTATGCTCGAACCGTCGGGGGAGGTTCAATTGAATTTGCGCGCCGTGCCGGGTTGGACCTACGTTCTCGAGGCCAGCGGAAATCTATCCGCTTGGACTGCCATTGCCACGAATGTTACCTCCAGCGTGGATGGGCGTTTGATCTTTGTGGACGCTGCCGCGGGGCAATTTGGCCCTCGTTTCTATCGGGCTGTGTCGGCCCCGTGAAGTCGCCAAGGCTGGGCGTCTCACTCCTACGTCAGCCGGGCAGACTGATCCAGGTTTCGGTGTGGTGACACAGATCTGACGGGCCACCAACTTCCTTGCCCGCGAACCTGGAAACCATCCCCTCAGCGGTCGGTCACTTTCCAGCGACGATGCATCCAGATCCACTGCTCGGGATGGCGGAGCAACATGCGCTCGATCACTTCGTTGTAGGCGCGCGTGTTGCGGCGGATGGCATCCCCGACCTTCTCCCCTTCGATCAACGGGACCGGTTCCTCAAAGCGCAAGACATGACGACCGTCCGGCTCGCGCCAACTGTAAGCCGGCACCACCGGCACCCCGGTGCTCAGCGCGATCAAGGCCACGCTTTTGAAAGTGCCCGCCGGATGACCAAAGAAATCCACCGTGATGCCGTTGCCTTTGCCCGCGTGCTGGTCGAATACGTAAACGATGATGGCCCCGCCCGCGAGCAGGTCGAGAATGGCTTCCAGCGATCCGCGCTTGGCCAGCGTACCAAAGCCGGCCCGCCGGGTGCGCCAGGTAATAAAGTCGTTCAGCAACTTCGGTTTGAGCGGCCGGCGCACAAAGTGGAATAACCCGCGGTATCCCGGGAACTGACCGATTCCGGCGACTGTGGACACTTCAAAATTACCGAAATGCCCGGTCAAAAGCAGAATGCCATTGCCCTGGGCATGCGCGCGCAACGCGACTTCCATATTCTCAATCCGCATCCAAGCCTTGCGGCTCGCACCCGACATGAACGGCAGTCGCAAAAACTCGAGAAGAAACCGGATGTAATGCGCGTAGTAGGCTTGGGCCAGCTTGAGGATTTCGGATTCGGGGATGTAACCGCCGAATACCCGGCGGAGATTTTCCAACACCACGCGCCTCCGATAGGGGAACAAATAGTAAAGCAGCCAGCCGAACCAGGGCACTTCGGTGATCCGCGGATCGGCCCAAGCGATGGCCGAAGCGGTGGTCTCGGTGTGGGTCAGGGACAGTCGAATCTCGCCGATGCGGTGCCGATCCATTACGGCGCGCGCTCGGGCGCTGACCTCCACCACCGGGGCGCCATAGGCATCCCGTCGCGTGGAAAAGTCCGACAGTTCAATAACACCCAAGGCGATTTCGCGGGGAAAGAGCTTGCTACAGGCTTCTTTGGCGGCGAAGCGTGCGGCCAGACTCGCGATGCGTCCCGGGCCGTTGCCCGCATCCTGCAATTCTTGGAGCGAGAACAGTCGGGTGAGTTCGTCCGGCGTGCGGTCCCGCACGAGTTTCTCGAGGCGCGCAATCTCGACGGTGTCAATTCCACACCGCGCCCCCTTGGCTTCGGCCGGGTTCATGTCGCGGATCGGGAGGTCCCCGCCCGCACCAACACCGCCACGTTCATGCCGCCAAAACCACGGCAACAGACCAGCGCGATATCGGTGCGTGCCGGCTGGGAATGCAATTGCACGGTCAGCCACGGGAACTCCGGATCCACCGTTTTCAGCGTGGGAATCCCGGGAGCAATTCGTTGTTCGATTGCCTTCAGCGCCAGCGTCAGGTCGAGGATGCCGGACGCGGCGATCAAATGACCGAACGCCCACTTGAAGGCAGTGACCGGCGGTAGATTGCTGCCAAAGACGTGTCGGAAAGCCTGTGCCTCCGAAGCATCCGAAGCCGGGGTGCCGTTGCCGTGCGCAACAATTAGTCCCACATCGTCCGGAGCAATGCCGGCCTCGTCCATCGCAACCTGGATCGCCCGGCTCAATCCGTCGCCATCACCACGTACCTTCAACACGCCGGTGGCTTCGGTGACGCAACCCGCACCCAGAAACTCGCCCATCACGAACGCCCCGCGCGCGGCGGCATCCTCCGCTCTCTCCAGCATTACCGCCGCGGCGCCTTCGCCAAACACTGTGCCGTTGCGGCGCCGGTCAAATGGCCGCAGCGCATCCGGCGACATCAGCCCGACCTGATAATAATTCAACATCGTTTCCGCGTCGATGGGCGTATCGTGACCCACCGCCACCGCGCGATCCGCCTCGCCCGCGCGAATCGCCGCCGCCGCTTCGGCGGCCGCCATGATGCCCCCCACACATTGGTTAGTAATGCAGGCATTCGTGCCCTTGAAATTATGGCGGATGCCGACATGGCAGAGCACGTTGTTGGGCAGGTTGCGCAACAGCCACATCGGGTTCACCGTCGAACAACTTTCCGCGCCAAATTTCTGGAGGTCACCTTGTACGGCGCTGAAAGCGGGGAAAAAATCATAGTTGTTCTGATACGTGCCGCCGCCCGAACCGGAAATGACCCCGCACCGATCGTTGAATTGCGCGGCCAGCGCCGGATCGAGGGCGTCGCGATGCGCGGCCAGTCCGGACTGCTGGATCGCCGCGCCCGCGGCATAAATGCCAAACAGGTCCGTTCGCAGGATCAGTTTGTGCAGCTTGCGATCCTCCACCAGGGTGCGGTTATCCACGCCAGTGACTTCCGCCGCCACTTTCACCGGCCAGCCCGCCGCGTCCCACCGGCTGAGCGGGGCGACCGCGGAGCGCCCGGCAAGGATGGCATCCCAGATGGCATCAATCGTCAGCCCGGAACCGCACACGGCCCCAGTGCCCGTGATAACAATGCGAGGAGGGAGGTTCATGAAAAATTAAACATTAGAAATCAGAAAGGCGGAGTTGACCCGGGGGACGCAGGATGAATCGGTTTCATTTCAAAATGTGCATTCAATTCTCGGGATGACGAAAGGCCAGACAACTGTTGGACCCGCCGAAGCCGAGGGAGTTGGACAGCGCCGCCCGAATACGAAGTGGTTGCGAATCGCCGAGCACGAGGCTCACGTTGCAGTCGGGATCCGGTTGCGTGTAGTTGGCGTTCACCGGCGCGATGCCGTCCCGAATGGCCAGCGCGCAGATGCCCGCCTCCACCGCGCCGGCGGCGGCAATCAGGTGGCCCATGCAACTTTTTGTGGAACTGACCGCAACCTGCCCGACGCGGTCGGCTAGGACCGCGCGAATGGCTGCACACTCGCTGCGGTCGTTCATCAAGGTGGAAGTCCCATGCGCATTTACATAGTCAATGTCCTGCGGGGCCAACCCAGCGTCGCGCAAGGACTGTTGCATGGCCTGAATCGGTCCATCGCCGGACGGCGGTGAATCCGTGATCCGATAACTGCTGAGGGAATTACCGTCGCCCGCCAGTTCGGCGTAGATGCGTGCGCCCCGCTTGCGCGCGGCCTGCCACTCTTCGAGAATCAGAAAGCCCGCCCCCTCACCCAGCACGAAACCGTTGCGCGTGGCGTCAAACGGACGGCTGGCGCGTTCCGGGCCTTCGTTGTCCTTGGACAGCGCGCCCAGCAGGCAAAAGGCGGTAAGCCCAACGGGGTTGAGCATGGAATCGTAGCCCCCAGCCAGCACGCAGTCAGCGTGACCGCGCCGGATCACCTTGAGGGCCGTACCCAGCGCCTGACCGCCTGAGGCGCAGGCGGTATGCACCGCGGTGGCGTAACCACGAATGCCGAAGTGTTGCGTGAGCAATGCCAGACCGGAGTTCGCCTGGGCCCGGCAGAAGGCGACCGGATCCGGGGCAAACTGCGGGTGCAACAGACCGGCAGGGTTGAATTCGCCGTCGCGGCCGCAGAATCCATGCACGGTCTGCAATTCGTCGAGCGTAACGCTCATCATGCCGGCGCCGACGCTGAAGCCCCAACGATGGGCGTTGTGCGGTTCGGGGCGGATGCCTGCGTCCGCGAACGCCTCGGCGGCGGCAGCAAGGGCGAACCGGACGGAACGCGACGCATGTTTGAGCAGCTTGCGATCGCTGATCCGGGCCGCCGCATCAAAATCTTTCACCTCCGCGCCGATGCGCGTGGGGAAGGTGCTCGCATCGAAGGAACGGATCGCCGCCGAACCGCTGCGGCCCGCTTGCAGGTTCGTCCAAGTGGTCGGCGCATCGTGACCCACCGGCGTTACCATGCCGATACCGGTGATGGCGACCCGACGACGGGGAGTCATGCGCCCACCTCCGGTATGAGACGGACGCGCGCGCCGCCGACGACGCGACTGCCTTTGCGAATATCCACTTTCACCGTGGCCGCATCGGCGGATAACTCATTTAGTCGGGCTTCAATCTCCAATACGTCGCCGGGAGGTGTGAAGGCGCGCAGTTTCACATCGGATACACTGCGTAAAGCCCACCTGGCGCCGCACGCGGGGACGCTCAATTCGGTCGCGAGGAGAGCTGCCAAATCCAGACTGGCATTCATCAGCAGCGTGCCGGGGAAGACCGGACGACGCGGAAAATGGTCGGCGAAGAAATTGGCCTGGGTTGGCACCTGCAACGTCGCGGCGATTCGTTGGCCCGCCTCGCCTCCCGTTCGTTCAAGCGGAAACTCAGGTATACCGGCGAAACCACCCGGGGTTGCGCCGCCATTGCAGAGCACTCCAAAACGAGCGCGGAGCGCGTCCGGGTCATCGAAATCCGTCACCACGAGCATCGGTCCGACACAGTGGGTTAATCGGATGGCCAGAACGCCGTCCACCAGCACTGAGCCGCCGTAGGAAGCGGCATCCGCCTCCACCGTGTCGAGTTCGGCGGCAAGTTCAAGCCGCTGCCCCGGACGGATTGCATGCAACAGTTCAATATCCCCGGCCAGCCCGGCGACTGGACGGCGGGCAAAATCCATCCTGGCCATCGCCGCCCAGGCCGCCAATTGGCCCACCGCCTCGGCGGCAAGCGACGGAGCGAATCGGTCCAAGTTGGACGGAATCAAATACTCGCCGCGAATGCGCACTCCCGGTTCGACCGAAGAAATGCGGTCCACAAACGAGAACGCGCGGAAATGGTGTTCCATGCCGGGAAGTATTGCCGGGCGTTCAGGCCGGAGGGGTGCCGGCGGCCGCGGTGGCGCGCTGTTGGCGAATGGCCATTTTGCAAAACGTCTCCGTGGTGAACAGCCGCGGGATGTCGGCGACCTTTAGCGGCGAACTGAATCGTTCTGCCGGCACTTCGCTGAGGAAAAATTTCAGCCGCTCCACGCCGGCCGGGGTGACGACGCCGCCGGTTTCAAACTCGGCCTCGGTGAGATTGCCGCGCGCCTCCTCCACGATCTTGCCGCGCGGAATCTTGACTTTGAAGGTCCGCTCGAGCCGGAAGATGATGTCGAGGAAGTCAATGGACTCCGCCCCCAGATCATTGATCAGCGACGAATTGGGTTTGACCTTTTCCACATCGCAGCCCAGCGCGTCGGCCATGATGTCCGCCACCTGGGGATAGATGGCTGTGATGTCTTCTTGAGTGATGTTGGTGTTGTTCATGAATTTTTATTCCATCTTGAATCCGCCGTCCACATGCAGGATTTGGCCCGTGATATAATCGGCATAGGACGACGCCAAGAACCAGACCGCGTGGGCCACCTCTTCGGGCCGCCCGATTCGCCGCAGCAAAATCCGGGATAAAATCTGTTCCCCGGCCAGCTCCCGCACCGGACGGGACATCTCTGTCTCGATCACTCCGGGGGCGACGGCATTGACAGTGATCCCGCGGGGCGCCAGTTCGACCGCCAGGGACCGGGTGAACGCGTTGATCGCGCCTTTGCTGGCCGCGTAGTTGGTCTGGCCGCGTCCGCCTTTCTCGCCGGACACGGAACTGAGATTGATGATTTTTCCCCGCCGCTGCGAGATCAAGTACGGCGCGACCGCGCGCGCCATGTTGAACACGCCGACCACATTGGTCTCCAGCACAACCCGTACATCCTCGTCCTCCAATGCGGTCAGCGGGTTGTCCCGGACGACGCCCGCGTTGTTGACCAACAAATCAATCCGTCCCGCCCGATCCGCCACCTGCTCCACGAACACCGCGCAGGCCGCACTGTCGCGCACATCCACGGCGGCCGCGGTGATCTTGCCGCCGGGATTGGCCGCGATCACCTCGTTGGCGGCCGCTGCGTTGCCGCGATAAGTGAAATTCACATCCATGCCGGCGGCGGCGAGCCGTTCCACAATGGCACGACCGATCCCCCGGCTGCCGCCGGTGACAATGACCACGCCACCGCCAAGACCGGCATCTTTAGCTGCTTCTGGGCTGTTCATCCTGAGATGCAATAACCGCCATCCACCACCAGCGTATGCCCGGTGATCATGGCGGCTTCCGGCAGGCATAGCAAGTAAACGGCCCCCGCCACATCTTCCGGCGTGAGCGTGGGGCCGGCCGGGGTCCGTCGTGCGTACTCGGCCAGGAGTTCTTCGCGATTGGGGAAATACTTCAGCGCGTCGGTGTCCACCACACCCGCGCTCACGATGTTCACCCGAATGCCGCGTTGTCCAAGCTCCTGCGCCAGTGCGCGGGCCACCGACTCCAACGCCGCCTTCGACGCGCCAATGAAGGCGTAGTTCGGAATGGCCCGCTGCGCACCGAGACTCGAAAGGCCGATGATGCGGCCGCCATTCGTCATGAGCGGGACGGCTTGTTGTGCCAGCAGGTTCAACGCGAGGGCGTTGGTTTCCATGCACCGCCGCCAGTGCTTCAAGGTCAGCTCCATGGCCGGACGTAGCACGCCCAAGGCAGCGTTGCTCACGACGATGTCCACACGATCAAATTGCTGGCGGAACGTCGCGAAGGCCTCCGCCACGCTCTCGGGATCGCTCACATCGGCCTGAATGGCCAGGGCCCGGCGGCCGAGCGCCCGAATGTCGCTGCAAACCTGTTCGGCCTCGATATGGCTGTTGTGGTAAACGATGGCCACGTCGCAACCAGCCTGCGCCAGTTTCCAAGCCGTGGCGCGACCGATACCCCGCGAGCCCCCGGTGATAAAGGCAATTTTTCCAGCAAGTGATTCACTCATCAGTCAGTGGCGACCAGTCTGGGCGATTGTGGCGGCAAAATCAATCCTGCGAATGGTTTTCGCTTCCGAGCAGAAACCGGGCGGGCCGTGTAATTGGTTGCAGTGAGGTCGGAAGGGAAGATCGAATGGATAGCGAAAGCCATCAGGACCAAGACCGATTGCCGGTCTTTCGGTGGCACCAAGCTGCGACGGCCCAGGTTTGGTTCAGGGTGACAACTGGACCCGGAAGAAACCACGAACCTGGTTGGCCGGCACTTCAACGGTCGTGACGCCATCCCCGGCGGAAGGATAGGTGGCCAGGGTCTGGAACGGACTGGCAAGCGAATCGGTGAATTGAACCACATACGATACCCCGGCCACACTGGGCCAACTCAAGGTGGCGGTGGGGGCCCCCTGGTTGAATAACAGCGTCGCTTTGAACGAAGCCGCCGTGGGGTCCGTCACCAGGCCGGTGTTTTCGACGACATCCCAATTGATCCGGCGCGTGCTGCCCACCGCCCCGGTCGGCAGGATTTGCTGATAGGTCACCTGGAGTTGGGAAAAATCGAGGGAAAAATTCTCGGTCACCCGTTCGCCACCCCTCGTGCTGAGGCTAATGCTGGTAACGACGAGGTTGGACAGGGCAAACTCGTAGAATTCTTTCTGGTCACCGCCAGCCTTCCGAACCGTCAGCACCGCGCGGTCCAGCCATTTACCATCGCAGTTTGACCGAAAGAGCTTGGGGCTGGCCTTGTCCACATACTTAGTGATGCTTAAATCCGGCACACTCACCTTGCCCACCCCACCGCCGCCGCCGACATGCGTGGGGCCGGAATTCGAAGCGCCCCAAGCCCACGCCAGCACGTCAATTTCCTTCTCGTGGCCGTTGGCCGTAGATTCACCTTCGATACCATCAATTTTTAAGAATATGTCCACCGCAGCGTGAGCCGGGACGGCTGTTGACGCCAGGAATGCCAGCAGGCCGGCAGCCCAAAGCAAGCGTTGAGGTTTGAAGCATGCCATAATCGTCATCGAAGGGGTTGACCCCGGTCGCCATCCGCACGGCGGTCAGGCCAGCCGGTAAGAAGCTACAGAGCGCTCGCCAGGATGTCCCAAGTTTCGGTCACGGCGTCTCCGGCGGTGCCGTCCTCGTTCTGGGGATAGTATTCGTACGTAATCTTTGCGAAATTCAGCGAGATGTTTTCCGTGAACCGATCCGCGCCACCCGATCCGCTGGTCGAAATGCTGGAAACCAGCACCTCCTCAAGCTTGATGGTGATGTAGGGGGTCGGTGAAGCGCCCGCCCGCCGCACCACCAAGGTAACCGTGGGAATATGGACGCCGTTGCAAACCTTGAGCATCAGTTTGGGGCTGGCCTTGTCCACATACTTGGTGATGCTTAAATCCTGCACGCTCACCTTGCCCGCGCCGCCGCCGCCGCCGACATGCGTGGTGCCGGAATTCGAAGCGCCCCAAGCCCACGCCAGCACGTCAATCTCCTTGCTGTGGTCTTTGTCTGTGGATTCGCCTTCGATGCCGTCAATTTTAAGGAACATGTCCACGGCGGCTCGTGCCGGGCCAGCGCCAAACCACAGGGACAACCCCACCACGCAGGGAATCAACATTCGGTGAATCATTTTCATAATCAATTTGAATACTAAATGTCCCGCCAAGGAAAATATAGGAATTTATTATTGTGACGCTCCGGAATACGGCAATCAACGACGGCCAAATACCCTCGGCTACCGATTTGCGGTGACGCTGGAGCCGTGATCGGCAGCCTCAGGGCCTGGTGGCCGGCGGCAGGACGCGGGGAACTAACCGGCCGGTACTGGCGAGATAATGGCGATACTCGTCGCCGAGGGTCGTGAGCAGATACGCCTCCTCATCCGCCGCCTTGATCCGTACGCAGATCAGATGCGCAAGCACCAAGGCCAGCGAGAAGCCGGCGGGCAGGAGCCAGAAGGCGCCGATCAACATCACCGTTTGAAACGAATAAATCGGATGGCGCACAAAGCGATAGGGGCCACTGGAAACCAAAGCCACCTTTTTGGAGTGATCAATACCGATGCGCCACAGGTCGCCCATGGCCGCGTAGCACCAGAGCGTGCCGGCATAACCCAGGGCCACGACGGTCAGCCCGATGACCTGGGCGATCGCATTGGAAAGGCTGGCAACGAGGCGAAATCCAGCAACGTCAAGGCGACCGATCAGAAACGCTTGCGCCAGCCAACCGATGATGACGAACATCCAGCCGGCCCACAGCAAGCGTTCCTTGGTTCCGCGGGGATTCAGATTGGGGGATTTGCCGATGCGCCGGCGGACGCGGCGGGCCTGCACCAGCACGCCCCCCCAATAAACGAGGACACTTGCGAAAACGACGGCCCGGTTAAGAAATTGAGTTTCAGCCGGCATGGTTGGCGAAGGATTGTTGGGCGCGGATTTTGCGCTGAAGCTCGAGGACCCAATGCTTCTTGATGCAATACCAGACCTCGGCCGCCCAGAGAATGTGGGTGCTGTCCGCGTCAAACTTGACGTCAAGCTGCAACGTGGCGGTGGGCGACTCCGTCGGTCGGTAGTGGCTGAGCCAGTCTCGGATGGCCGGGTCTTTGGCGAGATGGCGGGTGTCGGGAATGCTGGCATGCCCGTAGGCCGACGGCAGCCGCAGGTTGCGGACGATGGCTTTGCCGGTGGCCTTGTAATCATTCGCGGCGCCATACCCCAGATAATCGCCGCCCAACGGATCGAGCCCTTTTTGGAATCCGGTGAATTCTTCCACTGAGTCGGGTATTTTCCTGAGTTTTTCGTTCATGTCCCACTGGTTTGGGAGCCAACGACCCAATCCGCCTGCCACGGCCACGCACGCATAGGAAATTTGCAGGCCCACGACCGGGCGGGGCTTTCCCGTCAATGGGTCGGTGATTTCGTATCGCTCTTCGCTCAACCCGGTCAACGGATTCCAAACCGAGAGCCGATCCACGGAATCGCCTGCCAGTTTGTGCAGGACCCGCATCGCTTGGAAGCCTCCCTGGCTGAAGCCCACCATCATTGGCCGGAGGCCATCACTTTCGTAATATGCGGCAATGACCCCGGCGATCATGTCGCTTTTGTCATAATACCCAAAAGTGTAGCTCCCATCGTTCGGGTGCCGGATGCTGGCGGCCGGGTAACCCATGCCGATCAGAAATTCGGAGAACGAATTCATATTCGCATGGCGGGGGAGAATGCCGCCGTGGATGTTGATAATTCTCGGAGCCGAGACTTGCGCGAGCACCCCGCTGATTTCCGCTTGGGAGACGTTTTCTGGATCGAGCGCCAGAATCTTCGCTTGGGTCGTGGAGGATAATGGGAGGCCCGGGTCGAAGGCCGAAGGTCGCGGCTCGTGGGCGGATTTGTTGCTCGACGGCGGGTTCGCAACGGTTGATTGCGGTTGGGTCGCACAGCCGGGCACGAGCAGCACCACACACAGGAAGAGCATTCCAAGGGCGGCGAGGGGCGAGGGGCGAGAGTCGGGGGTTGGTCTGGCGCAGCATGCGCGGTGACCCGCCAGGGTGCGCCCTTGTCGGGCGTGCTCGGGCATCAGGTATGTTTTCTTAGTTATCATGCTTCCGTAACCGTTGGGCGCGGATCAGCCGCTGCAATTCGAGCACCCAGTGCTGCTTGATGCTGTACCAGACATCCGCCGCCCAGAGAATGTGCCGACTGTCGCCCGCAAACGCCACGTCTAGTTTCAGATAAACCACGGGCTCCGTGGAAGCTCGATAGTTGTTGATCCAGTCTTTCATCGCTTGGTTCCGCAGCAGATGCTTCGTATCGGGAATCCGACCATGATCGTATCCGGTGGGCAGCCAGACGTTGCGCACCACGGCGGCGCCACTCGCTTCGGATTCGTTGGCCGGGCCGTAGCCCAGGTAATCGCCCCCCAGCAGATCGTTCTTTTTGCAGAAGCCGGTGAAATCCTCCACGCTGTCCGGGATGGTGCGCAGCTTGAAATTCATTTCCCACTGATTTGGCAGCACGCGGGTCAGTCCCCCCGCCCCCACGGAGGAAACGTAGGGCAACTTGAGTCCCACCACGGGCCGGCGCTCCCCGGTGAGCGGATCCACAATTTCATTGCGCTGCTCCGTCTGCCAGGTAAGCGGGTTGTAGACCTCGATCTTCGGCGCAAAATGGCCCGCCAACTGATGCAAGACCTTGATCGCCTGAATGCCGCCCTGGCTGTGCCCCACAATCATGGGGCGCAGGCCCTCCTGTTCGTAATACCAAGCGACGACCCCGGCGATCATCTCGCTGCTTTCGTAGCAACTGAATGTATAGGTGCCGTCCCCCGCGTTGGTGAGGCTGACGGCGGGATAACCCATGCCCTGCAAGAACTCGGAGAATGACACCATTTCGTCAATGACCGAGGCTAGGCCGCCGTGGATCAGTAGGATTTGAGGGGCCGGGGCCCGGGCGAGGACTTCGGCAACGTCCCGCGCCGTCACCGCCTCCGGATTGAGGGCCAGGATTTGGTCCTCCAACGCGCGTGGCAGCGAGGGTTTACCCGGCACCACCTCCTGTTGAATTTGGCGGGCGTGGAGCGGATCCAGACCGCGGCGGTTATATGTTCCGCAACCCGAAAAAACCAGGACGCACACCAGAAGCGCGAGCAGATGGGAAGGATGTTTCATGCGGCGCAATGCAGTTCCGCCAGGGTTTTCAGGAGTGAACTCTTGATCTGCTCGATGGCCGGTTCCGAAAACACGGCGGTTCGGTAAGTCAGGCCGATATTGGCGTGATGGCCCACCGTGCTGACCGAGAGGACCAGCGGGGTCACCGGCCCGGTGCCCACAGCCCGAAAATAATCCGCCTGCGGGGCGGTTTCGGCGGCGGGCCAGAGCGAGTTCAAATTCATGTTGGTGATGCCCCCCCAAAGGGGATAGTTCTTCTGATAAAACTTCTTCCGCTGGTCAGGCGAGAAAAAAGATAGCAGCCACCGCGCAAAGGCCAGTTCCCACGGCGTGCCCAGATACAGCCGGTGCCGTTTGATGGCAAGGGTCTGATCGCGCAACTCCCCCGCCAGTTGTTGGAGTCCGATCCCGTCGGGCACGGCATGCGTGACCATGAACGAGCCGAGAAAAAGCCCAAACGTCCGCGGACTGTCCACCTCCAGATCCTTGCGGATATTCACGATGCAACCGAGCGAAATGTTTTTGCGCCGCCCGGCGGTCGCGCGATCGCCAGCCAGTGGTGCCAATGATCTCATCAGAACCGCCAGCAACAGGTCGTTGACGGTTACCTGCCAAGCCTTGGCTGTGACCACCAACCCCCGCAAGACTTCCTGACCCACCGTGAACAGGCGGAGGCCGTTCTGCATGTTTTTCGGATCCGAAGCCGGCCTGCGCATCGAACTCCGCAGCTTGCGGGCTTGGTCCGGCAGCGCCAGCAATCGCCGGCCGATGACCCGCGGCTGATGCCGCAGCAGATTGTCATACCGTCGGGGATAAAGCGTCAACGGCTTCGTTGGGCCGCGCCCGCCGCCGCTCGCGTATGCCGGGACCAGTTCTTTCAGGAGCAACACGATGGCCTCGGCATCCGCGACCGCATGAAAATACACCAACCCAAGCAGGAAGGCGTCGGTTTCCGGGACCACAAAGAATCGGAAGGGAGTGAAGGCGCCGGACAAATCAAAGGCCGTGTTCAGTTGCCGTTCCATTTCCGCCGCGAGGTCCGCTTGCGGCTGGCTTCCTCCGCCAACGACGGGGACGACCAATTCGCCATGGCCACCGCCATAATCAAAGGTTTTGCGCTGGAGATCCAAGGTCAAGTGGGTCAACCCGCGTTGCATCAGGAAGTCGTTGATGAAACTGGTTAGGCGCGGCTGATCCAGTTTGCCCGCCATCCGCACCACATGCACGGCATTGTAGGCGTGCAGGTGATTCCACTGCAGCATGGTCTTCTGAAAACTGTTCAACTTTCCGCGCATAATCTCGAACTAACAGGGTAACCGGTTATGACAGTATGGCTCGCATTCAGAACACCGCAATAAAAGAGCGTTTCACTGCGCGCCTGCTGTTCAGCGGCTCGCTTCCGGCGGACGACTTCTTATTGATTAACATGATCGAAGACGACATCAGCAGCACAACCGGCGACAAGATTCCAGAAGCACGACTCGTGTTGCTTCAGTAATCTCGACGAGTTACCAAGGGGACATTCTCATGGAGTTCCGACATAATTCCACCCGGCACCTTGACGGGTGGAATTATGTCGGCCACGATGGTTCCGCCCCCCGTTCCTTGAGGGCGGCGGATGAGCGGCAAACCCCGGGAAAGCCCGGAAACGCGTGGCCAGCAAAAAATAACTGTTAATGCGCCGTTGAAAGACCCGGACCGTCTGCCCCCGGAGCGCCCGCGCTTCCACCCGCGCGCCAGACAAAAATGAATACCAGACACCGCCCAACTCGCGTCGTCCCACCGTGCATGCTTGCCAGCCTCTGCGCCCTGGTGTGCTCAGTGGGCCAAGCCCAAACTATTTCCACTTTTGATAGCCACCTCACCCTGGCCCCCGCCGACACGCCCGCGCCGGCCAGCGGCAAGGCGGGTGAGGAGTCGCCAGATCAGGAGGCCGAGCTGGCCAAGAAACTCAACAACCCCGTCGCCAGCCTAATCAGCGTGCCCATCCAGAACAACTGGGACTTCGGCATTGGCCCGGCCAACGCGATGAAATACACGGCCAACATCCAACCAGTGATCCCAATCTCGATCAGCGAGGATTGGAACGTGATCGTTCGCACCATCCTCCCGGTGATCTATGCCGAATCTCCGATTCCCGGCGGTGGCTCGACGTCCGGCCTCGGCGATGTCACGCAGAGTTTCTTCTTCTCACCCAAAGAGCCGGTCGGCGGGTGGATTCTGGGCGCCGGCCCGGCGGGCTATTATCCCACCGCCACCGACAGCGAGTTGGGCGGCGGCAAATGGGGCGTGGGTCCGACGATCGTGGCGCTGCGACAGGAACACGGGTTTACGTATGGGATTCTGGCCAACCAGATCTGGTCCGTGGCCGGTTGGGGCGCGCAGGACATCAGCGCGACCTACCTTCAGCCCTTCGTCGCTTTCACCACCAAGACCTACACCACGTTCGCGCTCAATACCGAGTCCACCTACGATTGGGAGACCAGAGACTGGACGGTCCCGGTGAACTTCATGGTCCAGCAGTTGGTGAAAATCGGCCGCCACCCCGTCGCCTTCCAGGTGGGCTACCGTTACTACGCCGAGCGACCAGCCGGCGGCCCGGACTGGGGGTTGCGTTTCACCGCCACGTTCCTGTTTCCGAAGTAAGCCCGCACGATCGCCCGCAAGCCTGGCAACAACAAAATGCCAACCCGGCCAACCGGCGGCCACCAGCTAACCCGGGAACTCAAGATTGCTGGCCCGCGGGTCTTCGTGTAAAACCCCGCCATGCCGAAGCGGGACATCTCCGGGTTCATTGCTCACTGGTCGGCCGCCAGCCCGTCTGAGCGCGCCAACTCGCAGGCGTTTCTTTTGGAACTTTGCGAACTGCTCGAAGTTCCCGCCCCCGATAATCATCCCCACGCCGGCTATTTCTTCGAGTTCCCGGTGATCGAACACCACGCCGACGGCACGACCAGCTCGGGCCGCATTGACCTCTACAAACGCGCCTGCTTCGTCCTCGAATCCAAACAGTTTCAGGCAGCCCAAGCCGAAGCCTCGCAACTCCAGCTCGCCGCCGAGGAAGCCGGCGTCATCTCCCGCAAGAAATCATCCCAGCCGGTCCGGGGTTCGGGCGCGTGGGATGATGCGATGATCAAGGCGCGGGGCCAGGCTGAGCGTTACGTCCGCGCCCTGCCGAATGACAACCCGCCATTCATCCTCGTGGTGGACGTGGGCCACACCTTCGAGCTGTTCGCGGATTTCACGCAGGCCGGCAAAGCCTACCTGCCCTTCCCTGACCCACGCACCTTTCGCCTCCGGCTGGCCGATCTCGCCGACGAAAACATCCGCGCCCGCTTGCGCCTTGTCTGGACCGACCCCGCCGCGCTGGATCCCGCGCGCCATTCCGCTGATGTCACGCGCGAAGTCTCCGCCCACCTTGCCGAACTCGCCAAATCTCTCGAGCAGGCCGGGCACGCGCCGGACGTCGTCGCCCAATTCCTCACCCGCTGCCTGTTCTGCATGTTCGCCGAGGATGTGGAACTCCTGCCGAAGGACAGCTTTCGCGAACTGCTCGAATCCCTGCCCGCCGACGGCGCGGGCTTTGAACAACTCGGGCAACAACTGTTCCGCGAGATGAACACCGGCACGGGCCCGGGCATCTCGGTGGTGCTCCGCAAGAAACTGCTCCACTTCAACGGCGGTTTGTTTGCCGAGGACACCGTGCTCCCGATCAACGGCCTGCAGCTCGGCCTGCTCAAGGAAGCCGCCCGGCAACATTGGGCCAGCGTCGAACCCGCCATCTTCGGCACACTGCTCGAACGCGCGTTGAACCCCGACGAACGCCACCAACTCGGCGCGCACTTCACCCCGCGCGCCTACGTCGAACGCCTCGTCCTGCCTGCGGTCATCGAACCGCTCCGCGCCGAATGGGCCAACGTCCGGGCCGCCGCCATCACCCACGCCCGCGCGGACGATCTCAAGAAAGCCCGCGCCGTGGTGAACGCCTTCCATGCGCAGCTCTGCAATTTGAAGGTGCTCGATCCCGCGTGCGGTACCGGCAATTTCCTGTACGTCTCCCTGCAACAACTCAAGGTGCTCGAAGGCGAAGTCCTCGACCTCGCCGCGCAGTTGGGCGAGAACTTCAAGCTGGAACTCGCCACCCACACCATTGATCCGCACCAGTTTCTCGGCCTGGAAATCAATCCCCGCGCCGCCGCCATCGCGGAACTCGTGCTGTGGATCGGCTACCTACAATGGCATTTCAGGCTGCACGGCAAACGTACGCCGCCCGAACCGATTCTCCGTGCGTTCAAAAACATTCAATGCCGCGACGCCGTGCTCGCCTTCGATCGCGCCGAGCCCGTGCTCAACACCCACGGCCAGCCCGTCACGCGATGGGACGGACGTACCGTGAAAACGCATCCTGTCACCGGCGAGGAAGTCCCCGACGAAACCGCTCGCGTCCCGCTCCTGAGCTACGTGAACCCGCGGCCCGCCGACTGGCCGCAGGTGGATTTCATCGTCGGCAACCCGCCTTACATCGGCGTGCGTCGGTTACGAGCGACAGTCGGCGACGAATATGTGAAGGCACTTGTGAAAGCATACCCGGACGTGCCGGA
>JADLHS010000366.1 GCA_020848635.1 Limisphaerales bacterium | reverse complement strand
TTTCTCGGCTGGATGTTCGATGGTTTGGAGATGGGCATCTTTCCGCTCGTTGCCCGGCCCGCGTTGCAGGAGATGCAGGCGGCCGCCGGCGTGCTGGACGAACAGTTCGTGCAGATGTGGATGGGCAAGATCACCGCACTGTTCCTGCTCGGCGCGGCGGCGGGCGGCCTGGCGTTCGGCTGGCTCGGTGACAAGGTGGGCCGCGTGCGGGCGATGTCCTTGAGCATTCTTTGCTATTCGGCTTTTACCGGCCTTGCCTATTTTGCGCAGCAACCCTGGCATCTGGGCGTCTTTCGTTTCATCGCCGCGCTGGGCATGGGCGGTGAATGGTCGTTGGGCGTGGCGTTGGTCATGGAATGCTGGCCGGCGAGCAAGCGTCCGCTCATGGCCGGGGTCATTGGCGCGGCGGCCAACGTTGGTTACGCCGTCATCGCCGTGATCGGCATCAACTTCGCCATCACCCGCGACTCGTGGCGGTGGGTGATGCTCGTCGGGGCGGCGCCAGCCTTGTTGACGCTGTTAATCACCTTGTTCGTACCCGAGTCGGAGCGGTGGAAGGAAGCGGTGAAGAAAGGCCCGGCGCGGCCAGGGCGGGAGATTTTCAGCGCCGGGCTGTGGCGCACGACCCTGCTGGCCATTTGCTTTTCATCGGTCGCGCTCATCGTCACCTGGGGCATCGTGCAATGGATTCCCCTATGGGCGGATCAAATGACGCACGGCCAGCAACCGAAGGTCAAAGCGTACATACAACTCGCATCGTCCATCGGCGCGGTGGTCGGCTGTTTGATTGCGCCGATCCTGGGCGGGAAGTTCGGTCGCCGACCGGTCTATTTTGGCCTGTGCCTCGCTTCCCTGTTCGCGTGCAGTTTTCTATTCCGCACGTTTCAACAGTACAGCGGCGCGTTTCTCTTCACCGTCGGCGTGGTGGGAATGTGTACCGCCTCCTTTTATGGTTGGTTGCCGCAATATCTGCCCGAACTTTTCCCCACACGCGTGCGCGCCACCGGCCAGGGACTGGCGTACAACTTTGGGCGCATCCTGGCCGCGGTCGGAGCGTGGCAGATGGGGTCGTTAATGGCGTTCTTCGACAAGAGCTACGCGAAGGCGGGCGCAACCATCGTGCTGGTGTATCTGATCGGCATGGTCCTCATCTGGTTCGCACCGGAGACGAAAGGCAAACCCTTGCCGGAATGACAACCTTGGCATGAGCAAACCCACGGACATTCGTGTCATTGGAACGGCGGTTTACTTCCTGCCCGTGCGCACGCGAGTCCCACTGAAGTTTGGGACCGAAACGTTGACGGAGGTTTTGTGTGCCCGGGTCCGGGTGCGGGTGACCGACCGACGCGGGCAGACGGCTGAAGGCTGGGGCGAAACGCCATTGAGCGTGCAATGGGTCTGGCCCAGCACGCTGCCGCTGGCGCAGCGCAACGAAGCGCTGAAGACTTTCTGCTTCGCCATCGCGCGGTCGTGGGCTGGGTTCGCAGGGCAGGGGCATCCGATGGAAATCGGCCACGACTTTCAGGAGCAGGCTTTACCCGAACTGCTGGCCCAAACAAACGCGGCTCGAGGTCGCGATGTCGAACCAATGCCATGGCTCGCCGCGCTGGTTGGCTGTTCGGCGTTTGATCTCGCGGTGCATGATGCGTTCGGGCACATCCTCCAGCGGCCCGTTTATTCCACCTACGGGCCGGAATTCATGAGCCGTGATCTGGGCGCTTTTCTGGAAAGTTCCCCGACGGCTTCGTTTGCTGGGAAATTTCCACAGGATTTTCTCGTTGCCAACCCCCCGAGCCAATTGCCGGCATGGCATCTGGTCGGCGGACTGGATTTGCTCGACCGCTCCGAGTTGAAGGGCGACGAACCGGACGACGGTTATCCCGTGCTGTTGCCGGATTGGATTCAGCGTGACGGCCTGCAGTGTCTCAAGGTCAAGCTGCGGGGCGCGGACGCACGCTGGGATTTCGAGCGCATGGTAAAGGTCGGTGACGTCGCTATTCGTCACGGGGTGAAGTGTTTGTCCGCCGATTTCAACTGCACCGTTACTGATCCTGCTTATGTGATCGAAATCCTGGAGCGGTTGCAGCGCGAACATGCGCAAGGCTTTGAGCGGTTGCTCTATGTCGAGCAGCCGTTTCCGTACGACTTGGAGCAGCATCAGATTGACGTTTCCAAACTCGCGGCGATCAAGCCGCTGTTCCTCGACGAAAGCGCGCATAACTGGCGCGTAGTGCGGCTGGGCCGCGAACTCGGTTGGACCGGGGTGGCGCTCAAGACCTGCAAGACGCAAACGGGGGCTTTGCTCACGGCGTGCTGGGCGAAGGCGCACGGGATGCAACTCATGGTGCAGGACCTCACGAATCCGATGCTGGCGCAGATTCCGCATGTGCTGCTCGCGGCGCAGGTCGGAACGATCATGGGAGTGGAAACCAACGCCATGCAGTTTTATCCGGCGGCGTCCGCGGCGGAAGCCGTGGTCCATCCCGGCCTTTACCAGCGGCGCAACGGCGTCGTGGCGCTTGCAAGTGTGTGCGGGCCGGGTTTCGGGTATCGGGTTGGGGAAATCGCACGGGCGTTGCCTCGACCGGCTGGGGTGTTTGGCAGCATCTGAAGGGACCGGACCCTGGCAGCCAGTTCCGCAGCGCAGGTCGGCAAGCGGCCTGTTCATGGCCGCCTTTCCCTGCCGCAAGGCGGTCGGCGAGCCCCTCCCCGGCGTAGCGAATGGCCGTGGCGAAAGCGGGCTATTTGACGTCCAAGATCGCCCGCGTCGGCAGGGCAGGGAATTTCCCATGCGGTTCGGTCTGGTACCAAAACGCCACCGATGCGATGTCATCTTCCAACGGCAGATAGCGCCCCTCCGACTGCCAGCCGAGCGCCTGGATGGTCACTTTCAAGTCCTGCGCGAACCGCACCGGGTCGGTGAGGTGCCAGCGATACAGCCCGAAGCGCTGGCCGACCTCATAGACTTTGTCCGGCGGCAACACCTGGGCGAGACCGCTGTAGGGCGTCGAGAAAACCGTGTAGCGATTCTTCCCGTCCGGCCCTTTGGTGTCAAAGTTGTACGAGCCGCAGAAGTAATCCTCCGTTCCGGTGCCGGCGATGGTGGGGAATTCCCGGTCGCCATCGAGGAAGAACTTGATTTCGCCCTCGCCCCACCAGCCCGGGCTGTGAACTTCCCAGGCGAGGTACGTGCCCACGTAATGTCCACGGCCGGTGACGCCATCAAGGATTGTGTAGAGTCCCTTGTGTTGCAGCGGCGATTGGCGGCGGAATTGCGCGTGGAAATAGGCGGTGTCGCGCGGCACGGCGGCGACTTCGTAATTGATCTGGTAGTAAACCGTCATCTCCTTGTCGTCGAGGTTCTCGATGGTGACGCGCGCCCGTTTCCGGAAGGGCATCGGCCAGTAACAGTTGAACGCGCTGCCGGGATTCACGCAGACGGCCAACGAGTTGATTTGCGCATATTTGCCCCAGCCGCACGCGAAGAAATCGCCAACCGGACATTCGATGGACGGCTCGGCCTCGCCATCCCAATAAAACCGCAGGATCGAGCGCCGAAAATTGCCCGTGGGGGTCATCCAAATTTGCTGGATGCGCCCCGGGCCCTTGATGTCCGCGAGCGTGAACGTGGATTTCGCCGCCACGCGAACGAAGGGCGAAACTTTCCAGCCCTGGCCGAGTTCGCGCGCGGCGTGCCAGGCTGAGCCGTTGGTGGTGGCCATGCCAGCGCGACCCTTTTCACCCGTGAAATTCTCCGGGCTGATCGAGCGGGACTTGGCGGGGGAGAGCCGGTCCAAACAGGCCAGCCCGGCGCCCAGTCCATCGGCCATGGCGGTAACGTGAAGGAAGTTGAGCGCAAGCAGCAGCGTGAAGGTGGTTTTCATAATCCAGTTCGGTCCGAGCGGACCAACCCGTCCCCACCATCCACGCATACCAGAGGTGGGCGGCGCTTCGCTGATCTTGTCAAAGAGTTGGCGGTTCTTGGCATTTCACCACTTCGCCAGGGGACATGCGCTTGGTTGCTTCCCGGTTTCCCACCCACGCCTGGCGATTACCGCGAACGGCTTGCAAACAATTTCCGCCGTAGTCATGCTGCGCCATGATCCGTTTTCTGATCATAATTCTTGGATTGGCCAGCTGGTCGTGCGGCTGCGCCACGTTCCACCCAACGCAAATGGCCGACCTCGCTCCGGTCCTGCACCGTCGTTCTGAAATCTTCAATCGCGTGCTGGCTTCGCCGGAGACGTTCCGCGCGCAGGTGTTGACGGCTGAAATCGTAACCAACCGACTCGGCCGGGCCGAACTCAAACGCTGGGGTTACCGCGTGGATGCAGAGTATTTCTATCCGGCCAGCGCCATCAAACTGTGTGCGGCGGTCGCCGCCTTGCAGGCCCTCGAGCAGCTTCAGGGGCCGCCGCCCGCCGCCGCCCTGCTCGATGTTCCGCTGGAGATTGCGCCGCTCTTTCCCGGCGACGCGGCCCAGACAAAAGATATAGGCAATGTGGCGGGCGGGCACATCACCGTCGCCCAGGAGATGCGCAAACTGGCGCTCGTGTCGGACAACGAAGCCTTCAATCGGCTCTACGATTTGGTCGGGCACGCGGCGTTAAATGAGCGGATGCACGCGTTGGGGTTGCGCTCGGTGGTTATCAACCATCGGCTCTCCGAGCCCCGCGCGATTCCGGATATGCGCGCCTCGGCGGCTGTGACCTTGCGCGTGCCGAACGGCGAAGCGATCGTTGTCCCCGCACGCCGCAGCGAGCTGAATTTGACAAACACCGCCAAGGGTTTGCTGCTGGGGAAGGGGTACCTGAAGGACAACCAAATGGTCCTCCAGCCCATGGATTTCAGCGGCCGCAACGGAATCTCGCTCCTGGACCTGCAAAACCTGCTCGTCAAACTGGCGCGACCGGATATTGATGTCGGCACTCCCGGGCTGCTATTGAGCGCAGCGCATCGGGAGCGGTTGTTGCAGGCCATGACCGAGTATCCCCGCGAGTCCGCGAATCCGATTTATCCGGCCGACCGGTATCCGGACGATTATGGGAAGTTTCTGCTGCCGGGCCTCCGTCGGGTTTTCCCCACCACGCAACGGGGCGAGCGGGTGGAGATCACCGGCAAGATCGGTCGCGCGTACGGATTCAGTGTCGAGAATGCCTATGTGTGCAACCCCAAGAATGGTCGGGCTGTGTTTGTCAGCGCAGTGCTCTACACCAATGCCGACGGGGTGCTGAATGACGACCAGTATGATTACGAAGCGGTGGCCGACCCGTTCTTTGCTGATCTCGGAGAAATGATCGCGCGCGAGTGGCTCAGCGAAGCCAACTGCAACCGGTGAACCCAATCGTTTGTCTGGAAACGCACGCCAGGATGTTGCCCCGAACGTCGCCGGTGGCCGGTGCAGCGCTCCTGGCGGATCGTGCCATTTCGGCGCTCAAAAAGTGCTGTCGTAACAAAACCCCAACCGGATGCCACCAAGCATAAGGCCAGGAACGGACTCGCTACTCGGCACCAACTGGACGGCGTGAGGCCTTCTTGGCGGCGTGATGGGATTTGCCGGCCAGCATCCGGTCTTTGGCACGCCGCGATCGTTTACGTTTCTGGCGGCGGATCTTTTCGATCTCAGCGCGTTGCGCGGCCACGTAGCCGTTCTGCTTCTCCTCGATCTTGTCGAGCAACAAGCGGCGGGCGATGAAACGATTGAGCCCTTGCTGGCGGGTCTCCTGGCATTTGACTTGCAACCCGGTCGAGCGATGCACCAGCATCACGCAGGTGGAGGTTTTGTTGACATTCTGCCCGCCATGCCCGCCGGAGCGGACGAAAGTTTCCTCGAGGTCGGCTTCGCTCACCCCCAAGGCGGCCATGCGCTGGGCGAGTTGGTTCGATTTTTCCAGGCTGACGGGGAACGCGCTCATGGTTGAAGGTTAATCAAGACGGGCTTGATCGTCAGCTTTATCTTCATCCTGAGGGCTTGAGTCAACGAGCCATTACGGAAGGGGCGAGGATTAAGCGTATGATTACGACCCAATGCGGAGGGTTTGGCCAGTGCATATCAATTGACGCCCTGCCTGCGTTCCCGTAGCGTCTCCACCGCTATTTTTCTAAGGCAAACATGATTGGTTTCATATTCAAAAAGCTCATCGGGTCAAAAAACGAGCGCGAGGTCAAAAAGCTTCGCCCGCAGGTCGCCCGGATCAACGAAATCGAGGCCGGCCTGCAGAAGCTGTCCGACGACGACTTGCGTAAGAAAACCGCGGACTGGAAGGCGCAACTATCGCAAATCGAGGACAAGACCGAACTCGCGGCCAAGCTCAACGAGATTCTGCCAGAAGCCTTTGCGGTGGTGAAGAGCGCCTGCCGCCGGCTCTGCGGACAGGACATCATTGTGCGCGGGCATCCCATCCGCTGGGAGATGGTGCCGTTTGATGTGCAACTCATCGGCGGGATGGGCTTGCACGGCGGCAAGATCGCAGAAATGGCCACCGGCGAAGGCAAGACGCTGGTCGCTACGCTGCCGGTGTATTTGAATGCCTTGACGGGGCGTGGGGTTCACGTTGTCACCGTGAATGATTACCTCGCGGCGCGCGATTCCGACTGGATGGGGGCGGTCTATAAATTCCTCGGACTTTCCGTGGGCTGCATCCTGCACGATCAATCGCCGCAGGTCCGGCGTGAACAATACAGCTTTGACATCACCTACGGCACGAATGCGGAGTTCGGTTTTGATTACCTGCGCGACAACGGCATGGCCACGCGCAAGGAGGAGCAAGTGCAGCGTGGGCATTACTTTGCCATCGTGGACGAGGTGGACTCGATCCTGATTGATGAAGCGCGCACGCCGCTGATCATCAGCGGGCCGGCGGTGCATACGCACGACGAGCAATACGGCCAGTGGAAACTCTCCGTTGAATCGCTCGTGCGGGCCCAGGAACGCTTATGTGCGCGGTTTTTGTCCGAGGCGGAGGACCTGCTCAAGAAGTTGCGGCCGACTGATGGCTCGAATCCGCAAAATCCGGAGGCCCTCGAACGGGAAATCGGACTGCTCCTGTTCCGCGTCAAGATTGGGCAGCCGCGTTCCGAGGCGTTGCTCAAGTTGCTGGAGGAACCCGCGAACCAGAAGCTGATGAACGACGCAGAGCTTTCGCTCCATGCGGATCAGAAGAAGGTGGAGTTGTACGCCGAGAAGGAGCAGTTGCTCTTTGCGATGGACGAAAAGAGCCATGAGACAGATCTGACCGAGAAGGGCCGAAACTTCATGAGCCCGAAAGACCCGGACGCGTTTGTGCTGCCCGACTTGAGCACGGAAATGCACGATATTGACGTGGGCCCGGAGCCGGACGCGCGCAAACGCATGGAGGCGAAGACGAAGTTGCAGGCGGACTTTGAGGCGAAGGCGCAGAAGATTCATGCCATTTCGCAATTGCTGAAGGCCTATTCGCTCTACCAAAAGGACGTGGAGTATGTGGTGCAGGAAAACAAAGTCATCATTGTGGATCAGAACACGGGCCGCTTGATGACGGGCCGCCGGTGGAGCGATGGTTTGCACCAAGCCGTGGAAGCAAAGGAAGGGGTCGAGATCGAGCGGGAGACCCAAACGCTCGCCACGATCACGATTCAGAACTATTTCCGCCTCTACCACAAACTGGCCGGCATGACCGGCACGGCCGAAACGGAAGCCGGCGAATTTTTCGACATCTACAAACTTGGCGTGCTCGTCATCCCGACCAACCGGCCGATTGCGCGCAAGGACGCGAACGATTCGGTGTACAAGACCAAGCGGGAGAAATTCAACGCCGTCCTCAACGAGATCAAAACCGTTCATGCGCAGGGCCGGCCCATTCTCGTCGGCACCATTTCGGTGGACGTCAGCGAACAACTGTCCCGCATGTTGCAGCGCGAGAAGCTCATTCACTCCGTTCTCAACGCCAAGTATCACCAGCAGGAGGCCGAAATTGTCACCCGGGCCGGCCAGCGCGGGGCCATCACGATCGCCACGAACATGGCGGGTCGCGGAACGGACATTAAGCTCGGGCCCGGCGTGGCCGATCTGGGCGGCTTGCATGTGCTCGCCACGGAGCGGCACGAGGCGCGGCGGATTGATCGGCAGTTGCGCGGCCGCTGCGCGCGCCAGGGCGATCCGGGGTCGTCGCATTTCTTCATCGGGCTGGAGGACGATTTGATGCGCTTGTTCGGCTCCGACAAGATCGTCAAGTACATGGAGAAGATGGGGCTGGAAGAAGGGCAGGAGCTGGAGCATCCGTTGCTGAACCGCTCGATCGGCCAGGCACAAAAGCGCGTTGAGCAACACAACTTTCAGCAGCGCAAACGTACGCTCGAATACGACGACGTGATGAACAAGCAGCGCGAGGTCATCTACGGCTTCCGCAACGAAATCATCAATTCGGATGATGTGCGCGACCGTCTCATGGACATCATGGAGGAGATCGTCATCCAGAAAGTTGAGCAGCACACGAAAGCGGAATACCACGCCAATGAATGGCAGGTGCGTCCGCTGGCCGACTGGGTGAATCTCAATTTTCCCCTCGGGCTGCCGGAGGCGGAGATTGTCAAAGCCGCCGAGTCCGGGAAGGAAACGCCAGTCGCCGGTTCGGTCTATGACAGCCTCAGTCCGGCGCAGTTCGCCGTCTGTAATTTTATCAGCGACAGCATCCGCAAGGCCTACGAACTGAAGATCAGCTTTGAGGAGCCGGAGAAGCTGGCGACGGTGGAGCGCTTCACGATCTTAAGTGCGATTGACCGGCTCTGGCAGGAGCATCTCTACGAGATGGACAGCTTGCGGTACAGCATCGGTCTCCGCGCGCACGGGCAGCGCGATCCGCTCATCGAGTACAAAGCCGAGGCGTTCAAGATTTTCGACGAATTGATGGTCAACATCAAATCCGAGATTTGTCACAACATCTTCCGCAGCGCCTCGAGTTTGATGGCGTTTGAGAATTTCCTGCGCAACGTGCCGCAACAAACCCTGCACCAGACCACCAGTGCGTTTGGCGCTGGCGCAACGGCTACCGGCAGCAGCGCGCCGGCAAAGAAGGCCAGCGATGTGGTGAGCGAAGCCGCCGCAGCGGTGGATCGCGCCAAGCCCGTCCGCACTGGCCCGAAAGTGGGCCGGAACGACCCGTGTCCGTGCGGCAGTGGGAAGAAATACAAGCAGTGCTGCGGTAAATAAGACAATTACCGTCGCGGGGCAGATGTCATCCGCGATGTTTTTGGGACATACGGTCGCTAACGCCATCTCGGGAGTCACAAGCGGAAGTCCAGCGTTGTCCGCTCCGGTTTTCAACCACTCGTTTCGCCGATTGGCTTGGCGGGCTGGCACGAACAATTAATACTTGGCCCTACTCCGTTCTTGAACCCATGCTACGTCCGGGTTATTCACCATGAGCCGGGTGTAGTCTTGGCGAAATAGATAGGTCGTGGCCATTTGGCCTGAATAAGTCCGAGCGTCTTTCCACTTCTTGATTTCAGAATGGCCATCGGCAAAACTGAAACCACACGCGTTTGCCTGAAGCATTCCCGGTCCATCCTGCCAGCGGGCACCACCACCTTGGCTGTCCATGGCGACCGCAAACGCTGCATCGTTTACGCTGTCCGGGTTTTCATCAATGATGACCCAGTGGTTGGCCGGTGCGGGTCTGACCATGTCCGAGGTTTTTTGGCAAATCCGCCATGGTGGAGAATTCCAATGTTCATTCTGGCGATCCTTCCCCCCGGAAGGTCTGGCTCATGGAGATGTTGCGCACCCGAGGCAGGCCGGTCTTGCCGCGGCTCAGGCTCTGGTCTGCTGGACACCGGTAAACGGCAGTACTTTTCAGATAGGGGCCCAGGAGGCCGTTCAGTAAGTAGGTGATATTGGTGTTGTCAGGGTGGTCGTCGTATGCCAACCCACCAGCCACCCAGTTGAAGGAATCAGCGATTTTGCCTTCCTGGTCATCGGCGTACATCACCCAAGCCAGACCAATTTGCCGACCGTTACTCATGCAGGAAATGGCCTGCGCCTTGATTTTGCCTTGGACAGCGCGGGCAACAACATGGCCGCCAGAATGGCGATGATGGCAATGACCACCAATAATTCGACCAAGGTGAAACCAACACGCTTCTGCTGAACCCCGGACGGGATAAGGGGTGTATTGCTGTCAACAGATGCTGTTTAGCTTAAATTCTATTTCAGTACTTCGATTCGTAGTGAATTTAGTGCAAATCTTAGCTCCATTTCACCCGAATGAAAATCGTTTTTTTGCCATTTATTGATTCATTCTTGGCTTCCCGCAGAGGTGAACGCCTGTCATACGATTCGTCCTTTTGCACCATTACCTTGGCCGGCTTGGCGACCTCGCGGTGAAGTGTAACTCCGACCGCTTCCCGTGAACCGCAGAGCCGCGGACGTTAGTCTGCTCCATCCAAATCCAGTGAAAGTTAGAGCCGACTGATGTCGGTGGCTACGATTCCGGGCCGTGCGCTCTGTTGCTTACCCCCCCAACGTGGTCGGATCGGTGACGTCGCCTTTGTTATAGTCCACGTAGGCTTCGGTGAGATCGGCGGCATACATGACCGCGCTGGCTTGGCCGAGGTTTAGATTGATGTGCAATTCAAACTCCTTGGGGGCGACGGCAAGGCACAGCTCCTTGAACGTCGCGCGGGTCGGCTGCCCCCGCCGCAAGCTCCACAGAGTCTTCCGGCGGTTCGCGGAGCGGTAACCAATGTCCACCTTTTCCTCGACGACCGTTGCCGGACTGTAACCGATGGCATCTATGATCCGACCCCAATTCGGGTCTCCGCCATGCCAACTGGTCTTGACCAACGCGCTGTTGGCCACCGCGCGGGCGGCGGCATCGGCCTCCTGCAGGTTTTTCGCCCCATTGACCCGTACGGTGACCACCCGGTGCACGCCTTCGCCGTCGCGCACGATCAGCTTCGCGAGTTCGAGGCAGACGTGATTCAATGCGGCTTGGAACTTCTTGAAGTCCGCGCTCCGCACTCCGCACTCCACGTTTTTGGCCAGCCCGTTTGCCAGCACCAGCACGGTGTCGTTGGTGCTCATGTCCCCGTCCACGGTGATGCGATTAAAGCTGTGGGCCACCGCTTCCCGCAAGGCAGCCTGCAACGCCGGCGCGGCGATGGCGGCGTCGGTGGTAATGAAGCACAGCATGGTGGAATGGAGGCCGGCGTGCGGCAGGGCGGCGGGGCGCGCGCCGGTGGCGCTCATGCCGGGCTGAATCATGCCGGCCCCCTTGCAGATGCCGCCAATGCGCACGGTCCGTCCGCCCAGCTTGAACTCGACCGCAATCTGCTTGGGCTTGGTGTCGCTGGTCATGATGGCCTCGGCCGCCTGGAGTCCGTGCTCGGGGCGGTCGCCCAGCAAGGTCGCAGCCTCAATGATCCCGGCGCGGACGTGGTCCATCGGCATTGTGACGCCAATCCGGCCCGTGCTGCCGACGAGGGCGAGGCCGGCGGGGAGATTCAGCGCCTGCTCGGTGAAACGCACCATGGTGAGGGCGTCCGCCATGCCCTGCCGGCCGGTGCAGGCGTTGGCGTTGCCGGAATTCACGACTACGACCTGCGCCTGCCCGCGTTTCATGCGCGCGGCACAGACCTTCACGGGCGCGGCGCAGACCTGATTGGTCGTGAACATGCCGGCGACCGTTGCCGGCCGTTCGGACACGATGAGCGCGAGGTCGCGCTTCCGGCCCTTTTGCGAGCCCTTGCCCGTGCCGAGGCGTTTGATGTCGCAGAACACGCCGCTGGCGCGAAAGCCACGCGGGGCGATGATTGATCCGTCAACGAGTTTCAGTTTGGGTTTCATGAAAAAATCCGGGCAGAGATTGCCAGCCGCGTCGAGCGGTGCCAACAGTGAGCAATGAGCTCTCGAATTTACGCAGCCAGTGCGGGTGCGCGGCGCGATGCAATATCAATCGGAGTCCCCGGCCAGCGGGTGATTATAAGTGGGGCAGGGCAGACGGCCCGCTCCGTGGTTCTGCGCCCCGACAACGGTTCCTGGAACGGTGACGGAGTTGGTCTCACCCATTTCTTGCCGTCGCGCCGGGCCAAATGGCTTGACACAATGCAGCGACCGCGCCACAAGAAGCATATGCTTCAGCCAATCAATCGTCGTCAATTCACCCGCCAGTTGCTCACGACCGCGTGTGCGGTGGGCGTTGCCCCCGCCTTCTTGCGCGGGCAGAACCTGAACAACAAACTCAACATCGCCATCATTGGCGCGGGCGGGCGAGGGGGCGGCAATCTGGAATCCGTTTCCTCGGAGAACATTGTGGCGTTGTGCGATGTGAACGGCAAAAACCTGGCGGCCGCGGCGGCGAAACATCCGGCGGCCCGCAAATACGCGGACTTCCGGAAGGTCTTTGATCATGCCGGAGAATTCGACGCCGTCGTCGTGAGCACCTGCGAACACACGCACGCCTTCGCCACGCTGCCCGCTCTGCAACACGGCAAGCATGTCTATTGCGAGAAGCCGCTCAGCTATAACATCTGGGAGGCCCGGCGGATTCGCGAGGCGGCCGCCAAGGCCAAAGTGGCCACCCAGATGGGAATTCAAATTCATGCCACGGAAAATTACCGGCAGGTGGTTGAACTGGTGCAAAGCGGGATGATCGGACCGGTGACCGAGGCGCATGTGTGGGTGGGTCGCGCCTGGGGTTGGCAAAGTGAAGCGGATGCGAAACGGCACAAGGATATTGTTTGGTCTTTCGAGCGCCCGACGGAAACCCAGCCGGTGCCGGAAGGATTGGATTGGGACCTGTGGCTCGGCCCCGCCCCGGCGCGGCCGTTCAACACCATGTATTTCCCGGGCCCGATATGGTATCGCTGGTGGGACTTTGGCAACGGCACCATGAGCGATCTCGGCAGCCATTGGAATGATCTCCCGTTCTGGGCGCTGAAGCTTCAGTCCCCGCTCACCATCGAAGCCAGCGGCCCGCCGCCGCATCGGGAGATCGCTCCGGCCTCCATGAGCGCCACCTACGAATACGGTGCCCGTGGCGACCTCCCGCCGGTCAAGCTCACCTGGCATCAAGGCGAGAACAAACCGGAGATCTGGACGACTGGCGGCATTCCGAAATGGGACAGCGGTTGCCTGTTCATCGGCAGCAAAGGCATGATCCTCGCCGATTACGGGAAACACGTCTTATTGCCGGAAAAGAATTTTGAAGGGTTTCAACGACCCGCCCCCACCATCCCGCGGGTGACCGGTCATCACGAGGAATGGCTGCTAGCCTGCAGGACGGGCAAGCCTACGAGCGCCAACTTCGAGTATTCCGGCTGGCTGACGGAAGCCAATCACCTGGGCAACGTGGCCTATCGCGTTGGCAAGAAACTGCTCTGGGATCCAAAGCAACTCAGAGCAACCAACGCCCCCGAGGCGGATCCGTTTATTCGCCGGGCCTACCGCAAGGGGTGGGAATTGTGAGACCCTGCGCCGCAGTTGTGGCGCTCAATACAGGGTGAAATTGGCTCCGGTGCCCAGCGGCGCGGGCGGATTAGGCTTTCGACCGCGCTCATTCCTGTAAATGCAGACGTGCGTCATGGCCCGCGTGGTCAGCAGCACATCGGGCACGCCGTCGCCCGTAAAATCCCCGGTTAACGCCAAACGCTCTTCCCCGTCGGCATCGTCTTGGGGATCCATGGCGAGCGTGGCTACAATCCGACCATTGCCGTCGTAGAGCGAACGTGATTGAGCGATCACAATCTCGTCCAGCCCGTCGCCGGTCCAATCCACCAGCGCGTGATGGCGGGAGTAGTCGGTCTTGATCTTTGTCTTCACCTGCCCGCGTTCGTCAAAGACCCAGACCGGACCATCGCCCCACGGACGATGATCAATGTCCACCGCCATTTGGAGGCCCTCGGAATCGGCGGAAATCCGGCCCACATCCACGGATTCGAAGTGCTCGCCGCCCACTTCCCAGATTGGCTTGCCGTTGCCGTCGAGGAGGGCGATGCCGTTCGCGCCGCACATCGTGATGACGAACCGCGAGTCTTCCGGGCGCTTTGCGGCCCGCACGAGGCGAAAGGCATCGCAATGACCCCGGCCTTGTTCGATCTTCTGCGACTTGAAAACCCAGCGTATCGAACCGTCGGCGTTCAACATGGCAAAACCGGCCATAATTTCGTCGCGACCATCGC
>JADLHS010000684.1 GCA_020848635.1 Limisphaerales bacterium | reverse complement strand
TAATGCCTTTCGAAAATTCAACTAGGCACTTTTTGCCTTGTACTTTTCTGATGCATAGGTACGTACGCTGAGAATGCGAAAGCGTTCTCAGCGATCTTCGAAGTCGCGCACAGCGCGAAAACCCAAATCATACACGCCAGCCTCAACAGCCAAGGCGTCCCAGTTGCCGGGTGGTTTTCTCAAAGCCTGGCAGGAGTTGCTCGCCTCTTATGAGCCGATCGCACCGAAAGGTCGAGGTCGCCCTGCGCGAGTCAGTTTGTCAAACTTGCTGGCAGCAATGGTTTTTCATTTCATGAATGGCGCCGGAACTCTGGCTGAGCATTTCGCCATGCTCTTTGATGACAGCCTCAACGACAGTTCGTGTTCCAGCCGCCGCACGCGATTGTCTTGGGAGGTGTTTGCGCAACTGATGGGGCGGATGCTGCGTCCCCTGGCGGACAAGAAACTCCAGCCCGAGTCCTTCTGGCGTGGGTGGCGGCTGGTGGCGCTGGATGGAACCCAGTTCAGTGTGGCCAACACGCCGCAAGTCAAGCGCTCGGCCAAAAAGGCCAACAGCCGCCGCGGCCCGGCCGCGTTCGCCAAGATTGTCACGGGAGTATTGTTGGAGATCGGATTGCACAATCCGATAGCTGCGGCGATTGGCCGCACAGGCCAATCCGAATGGGAGCTGGCGCGCGGGCTGTTGGTTCATCTGCCCAAAGACGCGCTGCTGCTGGCGGATCGTTTGCACGGCTGCGCCGCATTTGTGCGCGAGGTTCTGGCGGCTGGTCAGGCGGTGAACCGCCATTTTCTGATTCGCGCCCGGGGGCAGATCAAATGCAAGACGGTAAAGCGATTGAAAGATGGCAGCCGGATTGTGCGCGTGCCGGTGCGAGAGAAAGGCAACCCGCGGAACATAGTGCAATGGCTGGAGCTGCGCTCCATCCGCGTGATGGTGCAGCGCAAGGGGCATCGCCCCACGCCATTGCATTTGTGGACCAGCTTGTTGGCTCCCCTCACAGCACCAGCCTTGGAACTGGTCGAGCTCTACGGCAAACGCTGGGAACACGAGTTATTCTACCGGCAGTTGAAGCTGCAAATGCGCAAGAGCGAACTGCTGCAAAGCCACACTGTGGAAACCGGCGCTCAGGAGATAGCGGCCATGTTGATTGCGGCTGCACTCATCGCCTCCGAACGGGCCAAGGCGGCGGGCTCAGAAATGCCCGCCTTGCGCATCAGCTTTGTGAAGCTGCTGGAACTGATGCGACCCTTATGGCTGGTGTTAACATTGGGCGATGATCTGCTGGCGGAATGGCAGAAAGAAGCCCTGACAAAACGATTTCAGGATCAGGCCCGGCGATGCGTGACGCCACCGCGGCGAAAGCGTTCGTGTCCGCGAGCCGTGCGACAACCAGTGACCGGCTGGCCCCGCCTGATAAAAAATCAATATTGGAACGAGCCCATCACCTTCAACCTCACATGATCATGAATTTTCGAAAGGCATTATCATTAGGCAGGGGGTTTGCTGGAGTTAATGAAATCGAATTTAACTCTGCGCGAACCATTTTGGATTTCGATGCGGTTTTCATTGATACTGCCGGCCTAGTCGAAGGCAATGGAAAGCACCCCCACGCGATTCAATTTCGCCGTGAGGAGTTTTCAGAGTTTCTTGCTTTGGGCCGAACCATTGTAGTCTTTACTGCCCCCGTCAGGCTTGAGGTTTTTCTCCCGATTACTGCAGTCGGCGTGAAGCCAATTTCGGGAAATCGAGTTGATTTCAAGGGGCCAGATCACTTGAAAGTTTTTTGGGAGTCAGTACGGGGTGACACGCAGTTCATGGCACACTTCACTTCAGCACTTGGGCAGGATTTTCTATATGTCTCTGCCACCAATAAGTCCGTAGGCACGATGGTAAGACAAGAGCGCGGGCATATTTTATTTCTTCCGTGGCCAAAAATTCATGGACACGGACCAAGCTATCAGGAGATCTGCAGTCGCTTTGTGACTGCTTTTAGGAAATTGGACGAACATCTTCCACCAAAAAAGCAAACTGTAACCTTTCCTGCTTGGAGCACGCATTACGGCTGGGAGCGTGAACACCAACTCAGAACCAACTTAACGTCTCTGCAAGTTCAAGCAGACGATCTTTCAAAAAAGATTATCACAACGACGAGCGATCTTGAAATTGAGGATAAACTGAAAGTCCTTTTCACAGGTAAAGGAGAACCACTTGTTGAAACCGTAATCTCAGTACTTGTAGAACTCGGCGCAAAGGCTGTCCCGGGAGAACCGGGCAGAGATGACATCGTGGTGGAGTTCGAGGGAAAGCACGCAGTTGTTGAAGTCAAAGGAAAGAAAAGTTCGGCAGCCGAAGCCGACGCCGCTCAACTGGAGAAATGGGTGGCTGGATTCAAGGAGCAGAACGGAACAGACCCCAAAGGAATTCTCCTCATTGACGCTTACTGTGAAACACCACTCAACGAGCGCATTGAGCCAG
>JADLHS010000365.1 GCA_020848635.1 Limisphaerales bacterium | reverse complement strand
GCCAATGCGCTGGCGTTCCGGGCGGCCACCCAGTTCGCCGACGTCGCGCGGAAGCTGGGCCACACGGAGGACGCGGCGTTCTTCGCGGACCGCGCCGGGAAACTTCGCCGGGCTTATGGGCCAACGTTTTTGAATCCGGCCACGGGGGTGCTGGCCGGCTGGCGCAGCACCGACGGGCAGTTGCACGATTACTGGTTCACGTTCGTCAACGGCGTGGCCATCACGTACGGATTGGTGGACGACAAAGACGCGCGGCCCATTCTTGACCAACTGCTCGCAAAGATGACGGCCGTTGGCTACACCAATTTCGAACTAGGCATACCCGGCAATCTCGTGCCGGTGCGGAAGGGCGACTACATCTTCCACGACAATCCGCCGGAGGTCTTCGGGGTGCCGCGGCTCGAAGATGGCTCGGACGGTTTCCAGTATTACGAAAACGGTGGCGCGACTGCGTGCTACGCCTACTTCATGGTAAAGGCGCTTTACCAGGTGGGACGCAAAGCAGACGCCCGGCGGCTCTTCGAGCCGATGCTGCGCAGCTTTGCGACGGGCGACTTCCAAGGGTTTTGCGACAACGGCATGTCGAAGGACTGGCGCGACTGGCACGGCGGCTGTCACGGCTATGAGGGTTTCCTCGTGGACAGTTTTCTGCCACTCCTTGCGGTCTTCGACGAATGGGAGGCGCGAAGATAACCCGCTCGCTCGAACGGGGCGTTATCGGGCAAGCGGAAGATCGCTGGCGGGCCACTCCCGGTCGTAACAAAACCATTTAAGTCGGCAGGGCCGCGAGCGCGAGGCAGCGTGTCCTTACCTGGTTCGGCCGGGCTGAGCCGAATTCGACCGGTTTGGGCCGAAGATTTCCCGGACGGCTTCCAGGTATTTCATCCCGTTCGCCGTATCGGGTTCGAGGTAGCTCCCTTCCGTCCATTCGTTCCAGCAGTTGATGTTCAGAATGCGTGGCCCGTCCTTGCGCGCGAGCAGCCGTTGCTTCGTCAGCGCCAGCGCTTCGCGGAATCGCGCGGGCGTGTTTTCGCCAATCGTATTCGTGAACGGATAGCCAAAATCGCCGAACTCGTCAGCCTGGTTGGCGCGGGGACTGGGATCCCAACCCATCGTCACGTTGGGAAAATACGGGACGTCGAACATCTTCTCCGCCTTATCCCAATAGGCAAAGTAGTAGTCGCGCATCTCGTTGTAGTCCGTCTGTTGCTTCGGCATCAGCGCATGATGAACCCACACGTAGGATGTGACGGAGTCAAAGCCAAGTTCGCGCACGAGCTTGACCGAATCGGCTGGCTTCTTTTCGCCGGGCAGGATCGGCTGCCCCCAGACGACGGCGTTCAGGTGCAAACCCGGCAAGCCGGCCAAACGGGCCCGGTCGCGGAACTGATCGAGCGCCGCACGCGTGGCCGCCACCGTGCCGAAGTTCTCCAGGAGTTTTGAAAGATCGTAAAACGAGAAGTAGGGCCGGCCGGCGATCCGCCAATAAGATGGGTGGAGGAAGTAGTCCTTGATGACGTGGGCACCGATTTTGTCGAACGTGGCCGGCGTCACTTTGCCCGGGAAAAGCAACTGCTGCGGTTTGCCGCGCTTGTAAGGCTGAATTTCATTCCAATCATGGTTGGCCCACATGAAAGCGAACTTGATCCGATTGTTGTTCGTGGCTCGGAGAAACCCCTCGTCAATCGGTCGTTCCAGAAACGGTCCGTCATCGTAATAATACCAATCGAAGATGAACGCGTCCACTCCGTGGTCGGCGGCAGCGGCGATCTTCTGCGCCATGACCTGCGGATCAGCCTCGTCCCCATAACCCCAGAGCGGCACTTTCGGCTGTTGATGACCGGGGAAACGCGGCTTGGCGGCCTTGATCAATTCCCATTCGCTCCAGTCTTTGCCTTTGCCCTTCAGCTTGGTGTTGCGGGCGTCGCCCGGATGATAATTGCCGAAGTAATAACTGGCCACGGTAATGGTATCGCTCTGCGGAGCCACTCCGGCAGCCCCCAAACCAAAAATCCAAAACTCATGACCGGTGCTGCCCGCGCTCTTCTCCGCGAGCAGTTCAAAACGCACCCGATGTTTGCCCGCCGGCAGCTCCCGGGCGATTTCCCGCGTTTGCCGATACCCGCCCCAGGTCTGGTCAAACCAACCCTCGAGTTCTTTCGGCGGGCCGCCGTCCACCGTTACCCGCGCGCGCCCCGTCGCCCCCCGGATCACCTGATGCATGGTGAGCACAGCGCGCCCCGACAGCTCGAACTCGATCACACTGCCTGGCTGGTCGCTTTTCCAGCATTGGTTCGTGGCATCAAACGTCCATCCGTTGTTCGCAAGCGGTCGCAGCGCGGCGGCCTCCAACAAAGTCGTGTGCTCGAAAAGGTCCGTGAACAATGCTGCCGCCATGGGTTTGACTTCCGGCAATGCTCCGTCGCCCGGCAGCGCGGCGAGGGCGCTTTCCAACTGGCTCGTGATGAACTGCGCAGCATATCCATGCCCGCGGTCATTGGGATGCACGCTGTCTGCCTCCACATCCTTCCATTGCAATCGTCCGGCCTGGATTTCCGGCCAGAGCGCGTCACGGAAACTGGCCATCGGAAGGCCATAGTGTTTGCCCACCTTGCTGTGCCATTCCTGGGCGTTCGCGCCGTTGTTGTGCATCGTGAACAGCAACATCGCGGCGGGTTGATTGGGCAGCGTGAGAATCTGGCGGACCAACCCTTCGAGGGTTTCCGCACAGCGCTGCTCGTTGGGGTCGTTGACCGCATATTCAATGACCACAAAATCCGGCCGCGCCGCGAGCAAATCGCGCTCTGCCCGCAGGGCGCCATAGTCCGAACCCGTGGCGCCGATGCCTGCATTGACAAACTCAATCGTGGCGCGTGGAAAACGTTCACGCCACCACGCCGCCACGCGGTTGCCATAGCGCCGTTCCGGGGTGCTGGCCGACGCGCCGGCCGTGATCGAACCGCCAATGACGCCCACCGTGATCGTTTCACCCCGCCGGGCCTTGGCAAAAACGCGCCATAGCCTCGTTGAGTCGCCGGCGCTCACTTGAGCCCGCGCCGCAAGCACCTCATCGCTGGCGGTCGGACTCGTCGCCGCGGTCAAAGCAACGGGCGGAGGCTCCGCCGGAACGGCACCGAAGTTGGCGGCGACAACAACCGCCAGCGCGCTTAGCGCCAATGTGAGTTTCATATTTTTGGGTTTAGGAATGAAATGCCGCGATTCCTGGCGCGGCCGCATCGGGTCGTAGCCGCGGGAGGATTGACCGACACAGCAAGGCGTTCGTCACGCCGAACGCATACAATTAACGCCGGCCAGCGGCAAGCGGGAACCGCGGCGGCGAAGGGGTCGCTTTGGAAAGCGCATTGTGTCCCACCGGGGTTGTTGTAGGGTCTCCTTATGCCGGTCCAAAACCGCATTGTCAAAGTCCAGAAACGCAACCGCGCGCTGGTTCGCTTCGATGAAGGCCGCATTGGCAAGGCGATCCTGCGGGCGGCCCGGTCCGTGGGCGGCTTTGGTCAGGATTTTGTGCCCGGCATCAACGACCAGATTTTCGAAGTGCACCGCACGGAGGAATCGATCGCCACCTTTCTCGCAGAGGCGGTCGTCGTTTGCCTGAATGCCAACGCCCACCATCTCATCGCGAACTTCCCGCCCACCATCGAGAGTATTCAAGATGGGGTGCTGCACGCCCTGCGCAGCTATGGTTTTCAAAACACCGCCGACGCCTATGAGTGCTACCGCTGGGGACGCCACTGGTTGCGAGAAGGCGCGGTGACCCCGCCGACCTTCATGGGCAACGGCTTTCCGCAGGAACGCATGCGGATCACCCTCGACTGGTGCAAGAAGCATCAGGTCCATACGGTGACCGGCCTGAACGAGGCGGTGCGTTCCGGCAAGATCAAGAAGATCGCGGCCGCGGCGCTGGCGCTCTACGAAGCTTCGCTGGATGCGGCGGCGGAAAAAGTGCTCACCCGCCTCGGCCACGGCGATCCCCTGCGCATGATCTGGGTGAGCGGGCCGAGTTCTTCCGGCAAGACCACCACGACGGTCAAGCTCACGCAGCGGTTGGAGCAGCACGGCCTTCGTTTTCTGATGCTGAACCTCGATGATTATTTCTGGTCCCTCGTCGAACATCCAACCGACTGGATCAACGACCGCAATTACGAAACCCCCGAGGCTCTGGACATTCAGTTACTAAACCAGCACCTGCAAGCGCTGCTCGCCGGGCAGGCAATCGAAAAGCCGGTTTACAGTTTCAAGGAAGGCCGGCGCACGGGCACAAAAGTGGTCAAACTGGAGGCCGGCCAGATTCTCTTGCTGGACTGTCTGCATGGCTTTTATCCGCCAATCAACGAAGGCATTGACCCCAGTTCGCAGTTCCGGCTCTACATCGAAACGCAGAACACCCTGTTCGAAGGTGATGGCAAAAGCAAGCGATTGACCAAATTCACCGACATCCGGCTCATGCGTCGCATGTTGCGCGACGCGCGACATCGCAATCACAGCGCGCTCCGCACGATTTTGCACTGGCATTATGTCCGCGCCGGGGAACTCTTCAGCATCATTCCGCTGCAGGGCCAGGCCGATCACGTTGTCAACGGCGGCTTTCCCTTTGATCTGCCCGCCCTCAAACCCTTTTTCGACGGCCCGGAAAGTTTGCTCCCGCGTGCCGAGGACTTCCAGGAATACGCCGGTTTCCTCGACGCCAAAATCCGTTATCAGCGCATCAAAACCCTGCTCGACTCCGTGGAAGGTTTCACTCCGGAACAGGTGGCCAGCCACGACATCATTCCGGGCGATGCCATCATCCGGGAATTCATTGGCGGCAGCACCATCCCGATTCCGCACAACGAGTAAGACCCGCAACCCTGAGAACGGGTGGCGCTTCCGGATCTTTGCGTTCGGCTGAATCTGGGCAGCAGTTCCTAAACCGGACGAACGTCAACTCTGGGACTACTTGGTTCATCCCAGTTCCGCATACCATCGCCGTTCGGCCGCCTCGTTGCTCAGGCCATGACGGTGTCGCATCACGCACACGCCCACCACCGGCGGATACGCCTGATCCGCCTTCATGCGCGGTTCGACATACTCAAACACCTCGAACAGCAAGCCGTTCGCATGAACGTAATCCAGCCCGGTCAGTTTCTGGATATAACGGGTTGCGCGGTCAATCAGCTTCAGGTTGCTTGGCACCACCCAGATCATGTAATTGCCCATCACGCGACCAAGCCGCACCATCGTGCCGGTCGAGAGCGTGTTCAGTAGCATCTTGAGGCCGACGCGCATCACCCCGTTGAGCAGCAAATCGGTTTGCGGCACCGGCACGAGGACGGTGATGCAATCCGGATCCCACTTCGCGGCGAATTCACCGACCTCGCGACAGGCTTCCACACGGCCAAGAAAAATCACCCCCGTTTTGGCCCCCGCCCGCCGTGCGGCATCCAGTTGCGTGCGCTGGAAACCATCCGCCGCGAGCAGGGTGTGTTTCTCCGCCTCGACCACGAGCGCCACCGCGCTGTCGCCCACGCCAAGCGGACGGTGCTTGATGCCATCCATTCCGATGCGGAAGCGTATTAGCTCCGCATAGCTGATTTTGCCGATGATCTCCACGGTGCGGGCGAACTTGTCCTCCGGCACCAACCCGCGCACCTCATCCGCCGACCACGCAACGCAGCGGGGGGGCCGTTTGCAAACGCGTTCCCACGCCTGATCCGCGTCGGGGTACGGCACATAAAGAAACGCCCATGATTCGGTGGCCGTGGCGTCATCGAATTTGCGAAACGGCGGCGTACAATAAGTCGGCGAGCGCTCGGTGGTATCGGTCAGCATGTCAATGCCCACGCAATCGGCGAAGTAGTTGGTCTTCCGCCCGGCGCGATAGACCGATTCCTCCAGCGCGGTCAGTCGGGCGAGTTGGGCGAGCACG
>JADLHS010000364.1 GCA_020848635.1 Limisphaerales bacterium | reverse complement strand
TAGCGCAGTCAGACCGTGACCGAGCTGCGAGCTGCGGGCTTCGGGATGGACCGCAAAGGCCGCCGAGGGAGCGCCAAGCCAGAAATGTTTCGCGGCCTTGGCGTTGATCTCCGGGCGTTTTCCAAGTTTTCATTGTTTCCCCCGGGCTGAACTTGCAAATTGCCCGGCGACTTTGAGAACACTGCAACTATATCTCCTGCGCCAGGTGATCGTCACCCTGGTCATGACGCTGCTGGTGTTCACGTTTGTTTTGTTGCTGGGTGATGTGCTCAAGGAAATTCTTGGGCTGCTCGTCAACCGGCAGGCGTCGCTCGGGGTGGTGGCGAAGTCTATCGGGCTGTTGATCCCGTTCATCTGGGTGTTCGCGCTGCCGATGGCCATGCTCACCTCGACGCTGCTGGTGTTTGGGCGGTTTAGCGCGGACCAGGAACTCACGGCGGCGCGTGCCAGCGGCATCAGTCTGGTGTCGCTCATCGCGCCGATTCTGGGGCTGAGCCTGGCGCTGTGCGGCTTAAGTGCGATGGTAAATCTGGAGTGGGGGCCGCGCTCCCGCATGGCGTACAAGGACATCCTGTTTCGGTTCACGGCGGAGATCACCACCTCGCGCCTGCTGCCCGAGGGGCGGCACATTCGCGATATTCCCGGCTACGTGTTCTTCATCGGCAAGAACCGGGACGGCCAGTTGGAGGATGTGATGATTTACAAACTGGCCAGCGGCACGAATGACGTGGCAACCATCCACGCCGCGCGCGGCAAACTGGAGATCAATCCCACCAACCAGACCTACGTGATGCATTTGTACGATGCGAACGGCATCCGGTTCAACGGCGACCGGGCGTCCCCCATTTCGGGCGAGGATTTGACGGAGTCGTTTTCCGTGGGGCAGCGAAAGGGCAGTGACGTCATCCCCATCAGCGACATGACGTTTACGCAACTTCGCGCGGAGTTGAGCGAGTTGGAAACCAAATTACGCCGGACGGCGGCGGGGAACGGTCAGTTGCCGGCCGCGAACGCGCTGTTGGAAAGCGAAGTGCGCCGCGTGACATCGCCGGTCCATGTGCAGATGCATCGGCGGCTGGCGTACTCGTTTGCGTGTTTCAGTTTCACGCTGCTCGGCATTCCGCTGGGCATCCGGGTGCAGCGGCGGGAAACGAACATCGGCTTTGCCATCGCGCTGGTGTTGGTGCTGATTTATTATGGGGTGACGATGCTGGGGTTATCGCTGGATCGCCACCCGGAGTGGATGCCGCATTTGATTCTCTGGATTCCGAATTTGATCTGCCAAACCCTCGGGGCGTGGCTGCTTTGGCGGGCCAATCGGGGGCTTTGATGCCCGCCGGGAGGCGGACCGGCGTTCCAGGTAAGGTCATTTCCGCCGGAACACCTTGTGAATGGCAGCTTGGTCCACGGGCTTGATCAGCATCTCGTCAATGTTCACATGCGGCGGACGACTGGCCACCCACACAAGTATTTCGGCGATGTCTTCGGCCACCAGGGGATGGGTGCCCTCGTAGAGTTTGTCCACCCGCGCCTCATCGCCCTTGAAACGAACGCTGGCGAATTCGGTGCGTGCGAGTCCCGGATCAATGGAACTGACACGGATGCCCGTGCCATTCAACTCGAGCCGGAGGCAGCGTGTGATTTGCAGCTCGCCGGCTTTTGCCGCGCAGTAGGCCGAACCCCCTTCGTACGCAACGCGCCCCGCCAACGAACCGATGTTCAGGATGGAAGCGCCCGCGTTCTGCGGCATCAGCGGTAACGCGGCGCGGGTCATGCGCAACACCCCGAGCACATTGCTCTGAAACATCGCTTCCCAATCTTCATCCTTGCCTTCGCGCACCGAATCCAAGCCTTGCGCCCCGCCGGCGTTGTTGATCAAGACATGCAACCCACCGCCGGCGGACGGCTGGCCGTTGATTCGTTCGCGGGCCCAGGCAAGGAACAGCTCGACGCTGGCGGTCTGGCTCACATCCAGCGCGTGGAAATGAGCTTCCGCCGCACCGGCATGGCGGGCTTCGATGGCGACGGTTTCCAAACGATCCATCCGGCGCGCTCCGAGCAATACCTTCGCACCTTCCGCGCCGAAAGCGCGGGCGGCGGCGGCGCCGAAACCGGACGAGGCGCCGGTAACTAACACCCATTTACCTTTCAATCGTGATGTCATGCGGGGATGAATAGCGCAGTTCGGGCCGGACAGGGAGAGAAAATTGGCGAGATTGGCGCGGGCAGACTAATCTGCCTTTTCCGCGGGGCGACGGGTTGCCATCGGGCGCAAACAGGGTGTCGTGCTCCTGTGCCGGGCGGCTGCGCTTGGGCCGGCCTTGCCAACAAGTCTCCGCCCGCCTTGGCTTTGGCCACGGCACACCCGGTTTCATGCGGGGCCGATTCCGGCGGTGTTTTCGGCCGTTTGGTTTAATTTCGGCCTGACCGCCGGCCCAAGTTCACCGCAACGGCGGGTTCCGATAAAACAATTTTGGTCAATAGATTAGCAAGGGATGGTTTTCCTTCAACGGGCGGGTTCCGGATGCTGTGATCTGGATGAAGACGCCGCATTTCAAAACTCTCGACGCCAACGAAGCTGTAGCCCACGTCGCCTACCACCTCAGCGAGGTCATCGCCATCTATCCCATTACCCCCTCCTCGCCGATGGGTGAATGGGCGGACGCCTGGGCTTCGGCTAACATGAAGAATCTTTGGGAAACCATCCCGTCCGTCGTGGAGATGCAGAGCGAGGGCGGAGCCGCGGGCGCGATTCATGGCGCCCTGCAAACCGGGACGCTCGCCACGACGTTCACCGCGTCCCAGGGGCTGCTGTTGATGATTCCCAACATGTACAAAATTGCGGGCGAACTTACGCCGGTGGTTTTTCACATTGCGGCGCGTTCGCTGGCGGCGCAGGGGCTTTCGATCTTTGGCGACCACGCGGACGTGATGGCCGCCCGGCAGACGGGCTGGGCGATGCTGTGCTCCAACTCCGTGCAGGAAGCGCAGGACCTTGCGCTTGTTGCCCACGCGGCGACACTGGAATCCCGGATTCCCTTCTTGCATTTTTTTGACGGTTTTCGCACGTCCCATGAAGTGGGCAAGATTGACATGCTCGACACCGACGTGATGCGCGCGATGATCAGCGAGGAGCGCGTCATGGAACATCGGGCACGCGGGTTGACGCCCGACCGGCCGGTGTTACGCGGCACGGCGCAGAATCCGGACGTGTACTTCCAGGCGCGTGAGACGGTGAATCCGTTCTATGCCAAATGCCCGGAAATCGTGGAGCAGGCGATGGCGAAGTTCGGCGAACTCACGGGGCGTCGTTACCACCTTTATGAATATCACGGCGCGCCGGATGCGGAGCGGGTGATCATCCTGATGGGCTCCGGTTGCGAAGCCGCGCACGAAACCGTGGATGCGCTGAATCGCGGCGGGGCGAAGACGGGCGTGTTGAAGGTTCGGTTGTATCGTCCGATTGATGTGAATCGGCTCGTTGCGGCCCTGCCCAAGACGACCAAGGCCATTGCGGTGCTGGATCGCACCAAGGAGCCGGGCGCCAACAGCGAGCCGCTTTACCTTGATGTCATTGATGCGTTCGCGGAAACCGGCGTCAATGGGACCTCAAATTTCTCCCGACCGCCCAAAATCGTGGGTGGGCGCTACGGTTTGTCCTCGAAGGAATTCACGCCGGCGATGGTCAAGGCGGTGTTCGACAATCTGGCCGGCGAGAAGCCAAAGAATCATTTCACCGTTGGCATCAACGATGACGTGAGTCACACCAGTCTCCCGGTGGACGAAAAGTTTTCCATCGAACCGCCGGAGGTGGTGCGGGCGCTCTTCTATGGTCTCGGCGCGGACGGTACCGTGGGTGCGAACAAGGATTCCATCAAGATCATCGGCGAGAACACGGACAATTACGCGCAGGGCTACTTTGTCTATGACTCGAAGAAGTCCGGCGCGATCACGATTTCGCATCTGCGCTTCGGACCAAAACCGATTCGCTCGACGTATCTCATCACGCACGCCAACTTCGTCGCCTGCCATCAGCCGATATTTTTCGAACGCATGAACGTGAGCGAATGCCTTGTGCCGGGTGGCACGCTGCTGCTCAATTCACCGCACAAGCCGGAAGAAGTTTGGAATTATCTGCCGCCCGAAACGCAACGCGATTTGATCGCGAAACAAGCCAAAGTGTACACGATTGACGCGCTGACCGTGGCGCGGGCCGCGGGCATGGGCGGACGCATCAACACAGTCATGCAGACGTGCTTTTTCTCGGTCTCGGGCGTCCTGCCGCCCGCGGAGGCGATCACGGCCATCAAGGATTCCATCAAGAAGACCTATGGCAAGAAGGGCGAGGAAATCGTCCGCATGAACATCGAGGCGGTGGACAAGACGCTCGCCCACCTGTTCGCGGTGGAAGTGCCGGACAATGCCGCTAGCCTGATCGCAATCCGACCGCCGGTCCCGGCGCAGGCGCCGGCGTTTGTCCGCAACGTCCTGGGGCCGATTGCCGCGGGTTGCGGCGACCGTCTGCCGGTGAGCGCAATGCCGTGCGATGGGACGTTTCCGACGAATACGGCGCGGTGGGAGAAACGCAATCTCGCCACGGAAGTTCCGGTCTGGGATTCGCAGGTCTGCATTCAATGCGGCAAATGCGTATTCGTCTGCCCGCATGCCACGATCCGCAGCAAAGTTTACGATCCGACAGCGCTCCAAGGGGCGCCGGAGGGGTTCAAGTCCACCGAAGCCCGCTTGCCCGAATGGAAGGGGCAGAAGTTCACCATCCAAGTGGCCGTGGAAGATTGCACCGGCTGTGGCGTGTGTGTGGACGTTTGTCCGGCGCGCAACAAATCCGAGGCCAAACTCAAGGCGATCAACATGCGTCCGCAACCTCCGCTGCGCGATGCCGAGGTGAAGAACTGGGATTACTTCCTGGGCCTGCCGGAATTGGATCGCCGCAAAGTTTCCACGGGCAACGTGCGCGGAATGCAGGCGCTCGAACCGCTGTTCGAGTTCTCCGGCGCCTGCGCGGGTTGCGGGGAAACGCCTTACCTCAAGCTGCTCACGCAGTTGTTTGGCGACCGCCTGATTGTGGCGAACGCGACTGGTTGCTCTTCCATCTACGGTGGCAATCTGCCGACCACGCCCTGGGCGCAGAATGCCGACGGGCGCGGGCCGGCGTGGTGCAATTCGTTATTCGAGGACAACGCGGAATTCGGGCTTGGCTTCCGCGTCAGCATTGACAAGCAAAAGGAATTTGCCGGAGAGTTGCTGCGTCGGCTCGCGCCAAAAATCGGGAGCGACTTCGTTGAAAACATGCTCCTCGCCCCTCAGAAGGACGAGGCGGACATCTTTGACCAGCGCGAGCGGGTCGTGGAGTTAAAGAAACGCCTGCAACTGATTCAATCCCCGGACGCGACGCGCTTGTTGACCTTGGCGGACATGCTGGTGCGCAAAAGCGTGTGGATCGTGGGCGGCGATGGCTGGGGTTATGACATCGGTTACGGGGGACTGGATCATGTGCTTGCCAGCGGACGGAACGTGAAAGTGCTATTGCTCGACACGGAAGTTTATTCCAACACCGGCGGGCAGGCATCGAAATCCACGCCACGCGGCGCGGTTGCGAAGTTTGCCACCGGCGGCAAGGCGTCGGCCAAGAAAGACCTCGGGCTGATTGCGATGACCTATGGCAACATTTATGTGGCGTGCGTGGCGATGGGCGCCAAGGACGAGCACACGTTGAAGGCGTTCATCGAAGCCGAGGCGTACGACGGACCGTCTTTGATCATCGCGTATTCGCATTGCATCGCGCACGGCATCAATATGACCACCGGTTTGCAGAACCAGAAGGCGGCGGTGAATTCCGGGCATTGGCTGCTCTACCGGTTTAACCCGGACCGCGCGGCCAGCGGGGACAATCCGCTGCAACTGGACTCCTCGGCGCCGCGGATCAAGCTTGGCGAATATCGCGCGATGGAAAACCGCTTCAAGATGCTGGACAAGAGTCATCCGGAGGCTTCCAAGGTTTTGCTGGGCCAGGCGCAGGCGGAAGTGAATCTGCGCTGGAAGTTGTATCAACACCTGGCGGCACGCGATCTGAAGCCGGCAAGCGGGCCGGGAACTGAAACCAAGACCCCGTCAACTGTGGAATCCTGAGGCAAGGAGCAACAAATCATCATGGACCTGAGCACAACATACCTGGGCATCAAACTCCGTTCGCCGCTCGTGCCGTCCGCGGCGCAGCCGCTGACCGAGAACGTGGACAGCATCAAGCGCATGGAGGATGCCGGCGCGGCGGCGGTGGTCATGCATTCGCTGTTTGAGGAGCAGCTCGCGCTCGAACGGCGCGAGCTCTTCGAGAGCATGACGCAGGGGACCGAGAGCTTTGCCGAGGCGCTGACGTATTTTCCGGAGCCGACCGCGTTTCAGGTCGGGCCGGAGCTTTATCTGAAGAACATCGCCCAAGCGAAGACGGCGGTGAAGATACCCATCATCGCCAGCCTGAACGGTTCCACGGCGGGGGGGTGGGTGCGGTACGCCAAGGAAATTGAGCAGGCGGGGGCGGATGCGCTGGAGTTGAACATTTACTGGATTCCGACCGATCCATCGCTCACCTCAATCCGCATCGAGGATACTTACGTTGATATTCTGCGGTCGGTGAAACAGCAGGTTTCCATTCCCGTCTCGGTCAAGCTCAGCCCGTTCTTCACGAATTTCGCGAACATGGCGCGGCGGCTCGAATCCGTGGGAGCCGATGGCCTCACGCTGTTCAACCGCTTTTATCAGCCGGACATTGACTTGGAACTATTGGAGGTGACGCCCAACATTTTGTTGAGCACGCCGATGGCGATGCGCGTGCCGCTGCGGTGGATCGCCATTTTGCGCGATCAGTTGAAGTTAAGCCTGGCGGCCACCAGCGGCATTCATCGCGCCTCGGATGCGATTAAAATGCTCATGGCGGGGGCGGATGTCACGATGCTGTGCTCGGCGATTCTGCGGCATGGCGCGAAGCACATCGGGGTGATCGAAAAGGAAATGTGCATCTGGCTGGAGGAGCACGAATACGAGTCCGTTCAACAACTCCAAGGCAGCATGAGCCAGAAAAATTGTCCCGACCCGGCGGCGTTCGAGCGTGCGCAGTATATGCGGGCAATTGCGAGCTACAAGCCGACCTAGGTCACAGCGGGCGAACGGAAAGAATGCGGCGCGGGCAAACGAAGCTCTAATTTGGTGAATGCATTTTACTTGGCAGGCCTACCTGCGGCTTGCTTCCGGCGCCCCACAACTCTAATCTCCGTCCGTGTTCCGCGTCGGGGCGGTGGTCGCATTGCGACGGCTGGCCCGGGACACAAGTTCCCAGACTAACTAAATGCTCGGCGAAGGCATCATCAAAGGCATGGCGGAGACCGCGAGGAATTTCCTCGGCTCTTACGTCAGCGACGATCGTTTAACCACCGTGCAATATCCGGAGGAGCGCACGCCCCAGTTTGAGAACGCCCGACAGTTTCCGTTTCTGGTGTTTGACGGCAGCGATCCGCTGAAAGGCCTGCGCTGCGTTGCGTGTCAGATTTGCGAGAAGGAGTGTCCACCCAAATGCATCTATATCGTCAAGAGCAAGGACAAGCGGCCCGACTACAAGGGGCAGATGCAGCTTTATCCGGTGACCTTCGACATTGATCTGTCGGTGTGCATGAGCTGTCAGATTTGCGTCGAGGTCTGCCCGTTTGAATCCATCAAGATGGACACCGCCTATGAATTGAGTACCAGCGACCGCTTCGGCGGTTTGCTGGTCAGCAAACCGCAACTTGCCAAGCCGAACGATCACTACCGAAAAATTCATCCCACCGATGCGGCGCTGTCCGACGCCGCGCTCGCGGCCGAGGTAGCGAAAGCCCAGGCCAAGGCCCGGGCGGACGCCGAAGCCAAAGCCAAAGTCGCGGCCGAAGCCAAGGCTAAGGCTGCCGCTCCAAACCCAGTTGCACCTGTGGTTGCTATCGCATGACCGCTGCCTGGACAACGGCCAACCCCAGATCGGACGCCGACAACGCCGGAGGGATTGAATCTTGACCGGCCTCGATCAAGTTTTCGTAACGCTCAAACACTGGTTGCTCGGCCAGTTGGCAAATATTCTGCCGAACGGGTTGCTGCCGGTCGTGTCCGTGCTGCTCTCCATCGCGGCCATCATCATGGTCTTTGCGTCGTTGTTCGCGATTATGACGATCATGGAACGCAAGGGCCTCGGCCGGATTCAAAATCGTTACGGGCCGAACCGGGTCGGGCCGTTCGGTTTTCTCCAACCCGCGGCCGACGGCATTAAAGCCCTCATCAAGGAGGATCTCGTCCCACGCGCAGCGGACCAAGTGGTGCATCTGCTCGCGCCGGTGATGCTGGTCGTGCCGGCCCTGCTGGTATATGCCGTCCTGCCGGTGGGCCGTAACATGGTGGCGATTGATTTCGACGCCGGGCTGTTGTTCTTCTTCGCGGTGGGCGCCGCGTCCGAACTTGCGGTGTTCATGGCCGGTTGGTCGAGCCGGAACAAATACGCGCTGCTGGGGGCGATGCGGGCCGTGGCGCAAATGGTCAGCTACGAAATCCCGCTGATCCTTTCCACCGTCAGCGTGGTCATGCTCACCGGCACGCTCTCGCCGGTGAAAATCGTCGAGGCCCAAGCAGGTCACGCCGGCTGGCTGCCGGATTGGTTCGTCTTTACGCCTTGGGGCTTTGCCGGCTTTGTCCTGTTCATGATCGCGGCGAACGCCGAGGCGAACCGCTCCCCGTTCGATTTGCCGGAAGGGGAGTCCGAACTCGTCGCCGGCTACTTCACCGAATACTCCGGGTTCAAATTCGCGCTCTTCTTTCTCGCCGAGTACCTCAGCCTGTTCGCCGTGAGCGGACTGGGCATCACGTTGTTTCTCGGTGGTTGGCAGGCCCCGTTCGCGGCACTCGATTTCGTCCCGTCATGGGCCTGGTTCTTCGTGAAACTGCTCGGCTTGATTGTGCTATTCATCTGGACCCGGGGGACGCTGCCGCGTCTGCGGGTGGATCAACTGATGAACTTCGCCTGGAAATTCATGCTGCCCCTCGCGCTGATCAACCTGCTCACCGCGGCGGTTTGGCACTACATGCCGCCCGGGATGCCACGCTGGCTTGTCGGCGGAGCTTTGGTGGTTGGGCCATATCTGATGCTGGGACGCGGATTGATGGCGGGGAAACATATTTCAAAACGAACCTATCGCTACGCCGAATGAGCACTGGTCAAAGCGCAAACTAACAATGGATTGGCCCTTCCTGATTATTGCCGGGTTCACCATCGCTGCCGCCGCGGCGGCGATGACGCTGCGCAACCTGATCCACTGTGCGCTGGCCGTGGCGTTGGCGTTCGTCGGCCTGGCCGCGGCGTACTTGCAACTGAATGCGCAGTTCGTGGGGTTCGCGCAAATTCTCGTTTACGTCGGGGCGGTGGCGATTCTCATTGTGTTTGCGGCCTTGCTGACGCGTGGCGGCGAGCCGTCCCAAGTGGGGATTTTTTCGAAAACGTGGTTGGCCGGACTCGGCGTGGCTTTGGCGGTGCTCGGCGTCCTCGCTTGGGCCATTGCCCGGAGCCTCGTGACGCAAGATCAAGCCCCGCCCACGGCCGAAGCCACCGTCAAACAGATCGGTAACGCGCTTATGACCGAGTATGTGCTGCCCTTGGAGGTCGTCGGCTTGTTGCTGACGGCCGCGCTCATCGGGGCCGTTATCATCGCGATGCGGGACGAGACCCCAAATCCAGTGGTTGAAGATGGAAGATCAAAGCCGAAGTCGTCCGCAAAGCCAACCTCGGTAGGAGGTCACGAATGACGCCGCTGGCCGCCTATCTCATCCTGAGTGCGTTCCTCTTCGCCATCGGTTTGGCGGGGGCGCTCACGCGCCGCAACGCCATCATTGTGCTGATGGGCATCGAATTGATGCTCAACGCCGCGAACCTGAACTTTATCGCCTTCTGGCGTTTCAGCGACCACCCGGAGGCCCTCACCGGCATCATGTTCGTGATTTTCTCGATCGGCGTAGCGGCGGCGGAAGCAGCGGTGGGTCTGGCGCTGATCATTGCGATTTACCGGCATTACAAGACCACAAACGTGGACGAAGTGAATTCTCTCAAGGGCTAAATGGCTTGGATTGTCAAAAACCTCTGGCTGATTCCCGCGCTGCCGGTTCTAGCGGCGGGATTGAGCGCGCTGGCCCCGCAGCGGTGTCGGAAGTTCGCCGCGACACTGGCGATTGGCACGATGGTTGTAGCGTTCCTGCTTTCGCTCTGCGCGTTCGCCCACACGCTTCAAGCGGGTGGACACGAAGGGGCGAAGGAAGTTTTCAATTTCGAATGGCTCCAATTCGCCGCTGGCAGTGCGGGCAGCCTCAAGCTGGGCTGGGTGCTGGATCCGCTCACGGCGGTGATGCTCGTAATGGTGACGTTTGTCGGCACGCTGATTTTCATCTACAGCGTCGGCTACATGGCGCACGATCAAAACTTTACACGTTTTTTCACCTTCCTCTCCCTGTTTGCCGGGGCGATGCTGGGGGTCGTCATCGCGAACAGCCTGTTGCTGCTGTTCATCTCGTGGGAGCTCGTCGGCCTCACCTCGTATCTGCTCATCGGGTTCTGGTATCACAAACCCAGCGCGGCGGCGGCCGCGAAAAAGGCCTTCATCACCACCCGCATCGGGGACGTAGCCTTCCTGCTGGGGATGGTTTGGCTCTACTCGCAAAC
>JADLHS010000363.1 GCA_020848635.1 Limisphaerales bacterium | reverse complement strand
GCCAGCAGAAGGACACGGTATTGGATTTCCTTGAAAAGAATTAACCCGCCGCAGCTGGGCTTTCGCGCCGCCTGAGAAACCCAACGAGATTCTGTCCCGAAGCCCAAGGGTTGCGAGACACGAGTTCCGTCCACCAAACATTCCCTACCTCAACAGGGTTGCAGCGCATCCGGTCACGAACTCGGCCATCGGATAACCTTTGACGAGCCCAACGACTTCACGAACCATGGCAGCATCATGAGCCGCGGATCTCCCAACGCCCGCGCGCTGGCCGGAACGCGGCTCGCCATCATAGGCGGCACCGCCGGCGTGGGGTTGTCGGCGGCCAAAGCGTTCGTGGCGGCGGGCGCATGCGTGGTGGCGGTTGGACTCAAGCCGGAAACCGTTGCAAGCGCCCAGCGCGAGTTGGGCGACGCAGCCCTCGTCTTGCAAGGCGACGCCACGCAACCCGAAACGGCGGTGGCCGCCGTGGCACGAGCCGTTGCCGCCTGCGGCGGCCTAGACGGACTCTATCACGTCGCTGGCGGTTCGGGGCGGCGCTGGGGTGACGGGCCGTTGCACGAACTCACGGATGCCGGTTGGGACGCCACCCTCAATTTGAATTTGACCTCGATGTTTTATTCCAACCGCGCCGCCGTCCGGCAGTTCCTGGCCCAAGGCAGTGGCGGCAGCGTATTGAACATGAGTTCGGTGCTCGGTTATTCACCCTCGCCCAAGTTCTTTGCCACGCATGCTTATGCCACGGCGAAGGCGGCGATCATTGGCCTGACCAAAACGAGCGCCGCCCATTATGCGCCGCACAATATCCGTTTCAATGTGCTCGCGCCCGCACTGGTGGAAACGCCCATGGCGCAACGTGCCGCCAACGACCCCACGATTCTCGCTTTCATCAAAACCAAACAACCCCTCGATGGGAGCCGCATCGGCCAGCCATCCGACCTCGACGCGGCCGCCGTGTACTTTCTGAGTGACGCGTCGAAATTTACGACTGGTCAGGTACTCGCGGTGGATGGCGGCTGGTCGGTGAGCGAGGGCCAAATCCCCGACGTGTCATGAAGTACGCCATCGGCCTGGACATCGGCGGTACGAACATCAAGGTGCTCGCCGTGACGCCCGGCGGTCGCGTGCTGGCCCACGCCGTCGTGCCGACCGGCGACACAGCCGCGCCTGGTTGGCCGCGTAAACTCGGGGTTACCCTCGGCTCGGGTGGTTGGCTTACCCGCGGTTGGCCCTTGAACGTCCGTCGCGCCAAGGACGAACTCGAACGCGCCGTGAAGCGACCAGCAACGTGGATCGGACTCGCCGCTCCTGGCCTGACGGCGGCTGACCAATGTTCAATCGCTTTCATGCCCGGACGACTGCCGGGCTTGGAAGGCCTCGACTGGAGGAAATTCTTAAAGGCAACCCACCCCGTGCCGGTGTTGAACGACGCCCACGCGGCGTTGTTGGGTGAAGTCTGGTGCGGTGCGGCGCGGCGTTCGCAAAACGCGATCCTGCTCACGCTCGGCACCGGCGTCGGCGGCGCGGCGCTGGTGGACGGTCGCTTGCTGCGGGGGCATATCGGTCGCGCCGGCCATCTCGGGCATATCTCGCTGGATCCGTGTGGCACGCCCGACGTCGCCCGGACGCCAGGCAGCCTCGAAGACGCCATTGGCGATTGCACGGTGAAAGTGCGCAGTGACGGACGCTTTGCCTCCACCCAAAAACTTGTGGCGGCGAGCAACGCGGGTGACCGCGACGCGCAGCAGGTTTGGCGGAAATCAGTGCAGGCACTGGCGGCCGGCATCGCGTCCCTCATCAACGTACTCGATCCGGAAGTGGTGGTCGTTGGCGGCGGCATCGCCCAGGCGGGCAAGGCTCTGTTCCGTCCGCTGAAAAAATATCTGAACGATTTCGAGTGGCGGCCCGGCGGCAGAAAAGTGCGCGTCGTACCAGCCAAACTCGGTGACCGCGCGGGCGCCTTTGGCGCGGCGTGGCACGCGATCCATTTTCCAGCTTAAACTCCCATGAACAATCCCACTCCCGCTCAAAGCTATCTCCACTTGTCGCGCGGCCTCGTGGACAAGGTGGAAGCCCAGCTTCCGCAAATCCAGCAAGCCGCCGATTGGTTCGCCCAGACCATACTCGCCGGCCGCATGGTGCAAGTCTTTGGCTCGGGCCACAGCCGCATCATGGTGGAGGAGATGTGGCCGCGCTACGGCTCGTTCCCCGGCTTCAACCCGATCGTCGAGCTGTCGTTGAGTTTTCACAATCTGGTCGTGGGTGCGAACGGGCAACGGCAGGCGATGTTTCTTGAAAATGTCTCCGGCCTTGCGGAACGCATTCTGCGCAACTTCGCGTTGCGCCCGGCGGATTCGGCGCTCGTGATTTCCTCTAGCGGCTGCAACCTCGTGCCGATCGAAATGGCGGCAGGATTCAAGGCGCGCGGGCTGAAAGTCGTCGCCATCATTAGCCGGTTGCACTCGGAAGCTAGCCCGTCGAAACATCCCGAAGGCAAACGGCTGCAAGACTTCGCCGATCTAGTGCTCGATACTGGCGCCCCCGTCGGCGATGCGATGGTAAAAATCCCCGGGCTCGATACACCCGTCGCGCCTGGTTCGACGATTGGCGGCTGTCTGCTCATCAACGCGATCAAAGCCGAAGTGGCCCTGCGGCTCACGGCGGCCGGTCAGCCACCCAAGGTGCTCAGCGGCGCCGCGGTGGTGGGCACGAAACGAGCGACGGAAATCTTTGAAGCCGCCTACGACGAGCATGCCCACCGGCTCGCCCGGCTTTACGCCGAGTCCGGCACCTAAATGCTTTCCAAAGTTCACGATGAAAACCAATCCCCTCCGCACTACCGTCATTGGCAGCTACCCGTTTCCCGGCTGGCTGGAATTTACTTCACACCATCTGGCCCAGTTTGGGTCGGCGGACATTGCCGAAGCCCAAGATGATGCCGTCATCACCGCATTGCACGATCAACTCGCCGCCGGGTTGGACGCCGTCACCGACGGCGAGCAAACGCGACTCGATTTCAATCTCTCCTTCTACGGCTACATCGAAGGGATCGCTCTGGAGTCCGTGTCGCCCCGACGATTTGGACCGCCGGCTCACGACCAGCGGGGCCGGCATCCGGTCACCGGCGAGTTGCGCGCGCCGCGTGGCTTGGGAGTCGTTGAGGAGTTCCAGCGTTTACAAAAGCTGTTCAAGGCGACGAACAATCCGGCAGGCGTCACGCTCAAGGCCAGTGTTCCGGGCCCGTACACATTGAGCGGCCGGCTGGTGCCTAACCAACAATACCCCGACCGGTGGGCGCTGACGGAAGCGTTGTTGCCCATCGTGCGGAAAGAACTGGAAAACCTGGTCACGGCGGGTTGCACGGAAATCAGCGTGGATGAACCGAGCATGAGTTGCTACGCGCACAAGGAAGACCCGCGCCAGTTTGTGGATGTTTTCAACCGCACCGTTGAAAGCGTCGCCGGGCGGACGCGCGTCTGCACGCACCTATGTTTCGGGAACTACAAGGCCCGCGCGGTCGGGCCGCGGCACCTCGCACCGATGTTTCCGGCGTTCCTTGATT
>JADLHS010000362.1 GCA_020848635.1 Limisphaerales bacterium | reverse complement strand
TCCAAGACGCCGCACGGCATCACCTACAATCCGCGCACCAAGGACATCCTCGTCTCGGCGCGGCCGGAAGGGCAGCTCAAGCGCTGGTCCATCGGCAAGGAAAAGGTGCTGGCCAACGATGCCCTGCCGGAGGGAACGTTGCTTTGCGACGTGGACGTGTGGGGCGATTACGCGCTCGCGGCCTGCCTGGATGCGCCCAACAAAAAGCCCGGTCCCCTGATGGTGCTGAACCTGAAGACGCGGACGATTGCGAGCATCATCAAGCCCAAGGAGGAACTGGGTTACGCCTTCGCGGATCACATTCACGACGCGTGTTGGTATATCCGCAAAACCGGCCGCACCCGGGAAGTTTATCTGCTGTTCACCTCCTGGAATCCGGGCGGCATCGGCGCCCTCAAGCTCGTGAATCAGCCGGACTGAACTCACCCGAGTTGCCGGGATCGCCCCCTGCCAGGCGGCGAGGGACCGCGCCCCCTGCACGCCTCCGGCATCGTTCCGACGAAAAAGCCCGCACCCGGGCCAACCGGTGCGGGCGGAACTTGATCCAACGATTTCAGTGCTTCAACACCGCTTCGTGGAATTCCTTCCAGTCGTCGAGGTTGTTAAGATTCACCGCGTCCTTCGGCGCGCTGGCATCGTCGGCAATGCCGTTCGCGCTGAGAATGGATTTGCGGGTGGCATCGTCGTGGATGTAGCCGCGAATTGCCGCGTTGAGCTTGTCCACCGAGCCTTGGTTCAGCTTGGTAGCGTGCTTTTTCACCCACGCTTCAAACTGCGGATAGGTCGGGCGTGACTCGCGGATGAATTTAATTACCGCGTCGCGGGTGAGCCCAATCCCATCAATAACCATTTGGTCGTAGCCCTGGCCGGCGCCGGGATAACCCGCAGCCAGCCGGCCCCGTGCTTCGAGCGAGACTTTGAGCCAGAGCCGGGGCAGATGGATGACCCCGAGCGGACCGGCGACGCCGGAACTGATGAGCGGAACAATTGGATTCATGGTTTGTGAGTTGGATTTGGTTAAACGGAACTAAACCCGAGCCTAGAAAGCCGCGGGGGGCGGGTCAACGGGAATTTACGGCTTGGGCGGCTTCCACTTGCTTAAGGCCCGCTGCCAGCATTTTTCGAGTTCCCCCCGCAAGATTTGGGCGTCCGGCCAACTGCCGGGCAGACCATGCAAATTGTAGCCCAACCAGAGCGGCCCCATCTCCGGCACGGCGATCATCTCCCGCCCCGGCGGCGCGGCCGCCAGCCAGGTGGCCATCACTTTTTCGACCAATGGCAGGTAATCCAAAGTCTCCGGACTCAACCGGCCACGGCCATCCGTAACCGGCACCTGGCAATGATGCCCGTTGAACGGCCGGAAATGAAACTGCTGCGCCCGCTGAATCAGGTCCGGCCGCGCGCCGAGCCGCGGCCAGTATGGCGGCGACAAGTGCTTGATGATGGCCAGATGGGAAAAATCCCAGGTCAGCGGCAGCCTGTGCGCCGTCGCTTTTTGATAATCGTCTGCCAGGGCGTAGGTTTTTTCCGGCGTCTCCGTACAGGTATTGCGATGCACTTCAATGGCGGCTTCGACGCCCAGCTTCCGCGCCTCGCGCAGCAATCGTTTCACCAAGGTCACCGCGACGGGGGTGGGCGTATCGTGCTGGCCCAGGTGGACGTTGATGTGGTGGGCGCCTGCGGCCTTTTGTTGCCGGAGCAACCCCGCGAACTTCGCCGCATTGCTGGCCGCGAAATAGCCGACACAGATCAATCCCAGCTTGTCCGCCCACCGTTTGTGTTCCGCCGTAAGCTGGGTGGTGAACCCATCGAAACCCGCCGCCTTCACCGCCCGAAGTTTCCGTTCCAACGACCATTCGCGTTTCTTCGACGGATGCCAGACCAACGTCCAGAGATTGGCGACGTGGCGCAGGCGGGGAAGCTCAGGGTTCATGGGACGGGACGCGAATTAGGGCTGGCGACCTTGGCGGCCCTTGAACGTTAATTCCGCAATCCCGGATTTATCGAGCTCGCCCAGGCCCTGCGCCACCATGCGATCGTATTGTTTCTTGGTGGCCGTCGCGAGCGGCAGTTCGAGGCCCTGCGCTTTGCCGAGTTTCAGGGCAATGCCGGAATCCTTGGCGGCATGCGCCGCGGAAAAGAAACAGGCGTGGTCGCGCTTCTGCATATCTTCGCCGTCGGTCCGCAGCACTCCGGAGTTCGCGCCCGTTTGGGAAAAGACCTCCCGCAACGTGGGGAGGTCAAGGCCCAGCGCCTCGCCGAGTCCCAACCCCTCCGCCAAACCGGCGGTGTTGATGTTCATGACCATGTTCACCAGCGCCTTGACCTGCGCCGCCTTGCCGGCCGGGCCGATGTAGCGATTCGACGCGCTCAGCTTTTCGAGAATGGGTTGGGCGCGTTCAAACGCTTCCGGTTGGCCGCCGCACATCAAATACAGGGTACCTTCGCGCGCCTGGGTAATGCTGGAAGCCATGCAGGCCTCGAGGGTTTGCGCGCCGGCTTTCGCCGCCTTGGTTTCGACCCAGACGTGGACCTCCGGCGTGACGGTGGCGCAGTTGATGAACAGTTTGCCGCGCGCCCGGCTCAGCAAACCGCCGTTGAAGATCGCCTTCATGGCCTTGTCATCCGTCACGACGGTAAGGATGACATCTGAGAGTCTGGTCACCGCCTTCAACTCGAGGCACGCCGGGCAACCCAGTTCCGCAGCGAGCGCCTGCGCGGCCGCGGGGTTCACATCGTAAACCGCGGCCACGTCGTAGCCACACGCTTTCAAACGCCGCGCCATGTTGCCGCCCATCCGGCCTACGCCGACGAATCCAATTTTTTCAGCCATAATTTTATCCGGGTTGTGGTTGCCAGGTAATCCGCGGGTTGCCGCCGGGCGGCGGGAAATCCTCGGGTTTGGAAATACCGCGACAGGCTAGGCGGAACCGCCCGCGCAGGGCACGATCTTTTTCGCGCTTTTTTTGTCCGGGGTGCATTTTCGCCCTGACAACCCGCGCCCGGCTCGCCTACCCTGCGCCCCCATGTGCAAACGCCCGTTGATCCTGGTTTCCGCCGGCATCGAGAGCAAAGGCTCGGAATTCAGCGACCCCTCGCTGAGTCTTTCGCTCGCCTATGAGCGGGCGTTACTGGGCGCCGGGATGATTCCCCTTGTCATGCCCACGACCGCCCCGCAGGAAGTGATTGCCGAGTGTGTCCGCCGCGCGGACGGCGTGTTGTTCACCGGCGGCGAGGATGTGAACCCGGCTTTGTATGCGAAACGAATCCCCGCGCGTTTGCGGCGCACCGTGACGTTAACGCCGGACGAGGGGGTGCGCGATTTGCGCGAAGTTTTCCTGGTGGCCGAAGTCTTCCGCCAGCGCAAGCCGTTGCTCGCGATTTGCCGCGGGCAACAAGTGCTGAACGTGGCACTGGGCGGGACCTTGGTGGTGGATATTGGCCGGCAAATACCGGGGGCTTTGAACCATCGCCGCAGCGACCGCCGTGCCCGCAAAGTCCACGAAGTAAGTTTGACACCGGGTGCGTTACTCGCCAAGATAACCGGCAAACGAGTTTTGGGTGTGAACAGCACGCATCACCAGGCGGTGGATCAGCCGGCCGGCGTGTTGACGGTGGCGGCGCGCAGCGCGGATGGGGTGATTGAGGCCTTGGAGTTGACAGCGGAAGCCACCCGGCTGCTGCCGTTCCTGTTGAGCGTGCAGTTTCATCCCGAGCGGCTGGTGGATCGCCACCCGGAACATCAGGCCATTTTTGCCGCGTTCGCCCAAGCTTGTGCACGGAAACGCCAGTAATAATCTATGAAGGGTAAAGTTCTCCTCGTGGACGATGAACCGAACATTCGGGACCTCGTCGCTTCCGTCCTCCAGCGGGATTTTCAGGTGGCCGAGGCCGAAAGCGGGGCCGCCCTGCAAAAAGCCTTTGCCGAGGCGCAGCCCGACGTCGTGGTCCTGGATGTGAAACTGCGGGACGCCAACGGCATCGAGTTGCTGCCCCTCATCAAGAAGCGCTGGGCCGACACCGAGGTGATCATGCTCACGGGCGAAGGCACGATGGAAATGGCCATGGAAGCCGGTAGGCTGGGCGCCTACACCTTTCTGTCCAAACCGTTCGAAACGGAGAAACTCCTGGCCGACGTGAAATGCGCCTTCGATCGCAAACAGCAGAACCAGGAAAACACCGCCCTCCGGCGCGCGCTCGAAACCATGAGCGGCAACACCTCGCCCGTCTTCCGCAGCGCGGAAATGCAGGAGGTCGTCCGCACCATCGAACGCATCGCCCCGAATGATGTCACCATTCTCATCACCGGGGAAAGCGGCACCGGCAAGGAAGTCATCGCGGACCTGATCCATGCCATGAGCCAGCGCAGTAAGGGCCGCATCATCAAGATCAACTGCGCCGCCCTGCCCCGCGAACTGATTGAAAGCGAACTCTTCGGCTCGGTCAAAGGCGCTTTCACCGGGGCGCACACGGATCGCGACGGTCTGTTCCGGCAGGCCGAGGGCGGCACGCTGTTCCTCGACGAAATCTCCGAGATGCCGATTGATACCCAGAGCAAGCTGCTCCGGGTCTTGCAGGATCAAGAGGTCCGGCCCGTCGGTGGCAAGACGAGCTACAAGACCAACTGCCGCCTCGTCGCCGCCACCAACCGCGATCCGGAACTGGCCATCAAGGACGGCAAACTCCGCGAGGATTTGTTCTACCGCATCAGCGCCATCTCCGTGAACCTCCCGCCGTTGCGCGACCGCCGCGACGACATCATGCCGCTGGCCAACGCCTTCCTGAAACGCTTCGCCGGCCAGGCCAACCGCGCGATTCGGGGCTTCACCCCGGCCGGCATTGACCGCCTGATCGGATTTGACTGGCCGGGCAACGTGCGCCAGTTGCAGAACGAGATTCAGCGCGCCGTCCTGCTTTCGGAAGGCGACATGATTGACGCCGCCGATTTCTCCGTCACCCGCGCCAAGCCGGACAATGTCGAGTCGCAGGACACCAACTTCACCCTCCTCGAAGGCGTGGAACGCAACGCCATTGTTCAAATGCTCAAGGAAACCAACGGCAACAAGCTCGAGGCCGCCAAACGCCTCGGCATCGGCCGCCAGACGCTCTACAACAAGATCAAGGCGTACGGGATCGAAGTCTGATTTCGGATTCGGAAACTTTTCAAGGACGCGCCCGGAGGCGCGTCCTTTTTCTTGCGCCACCAGTAGTCCACGCCGGATTTCCAGAATGTTCCGGCCACCATCGGCCGCCCCTCACGGCCGAGTGTCGGAACGTAGCAATTCAACCCTTTGCCACCATCAAGGCGTGACGGCGCGGTAGAAGGTATTCGTCGCGGAGACAGCCGAAGTGTCGGTGATGACGATGGGGCTGGCGTAGACAAAATTTGTGCGATCTGTCCACGGGCCAGCGGCCAAAGAAGGCGAAGTCTGGATCTGGAAAGGTTGCCCCACGCTGCCATCAAGGAACGTGCAACTAAATCCGGTGGTTGGAGAATAGGATACCGTAGACTGCCTTACTCCTGGCGCAGGCGGTAGAACGCCGTGAGGCCGGGCGGGCTGGGATCGGTGCAACGGAACAGACCGTTGGCCGGCGCGTTCGTGGTTAGGAGTGTCGTGATCCCCGAGGTGAAACGCACGTCGGTCGCACGCTGCACAGAATACGCGGTGCCGGGCCGGCCCAGGCAATCCAGCGCGACCGTGCCGCCACCCGCGCCGATGTTTTGGATAACGCCGCGCTGCGGGATGAGATTCGCTTGGGCGATGTAAGGGGACACCTTCGATCCGGCCAGTTGGAAGGATCCCCCGACGAACAAATGTCCCGCTCCATCAGACCCTAGCACCGAAACCGAGCTGTTCATCCCCGAACCTAACGCCGACCAGGCGCTGCCATCCCATTTGGCGATGTAGTTGGCCGGCGCCCCCCCCGCATCAGTGAAGCCTCCTCCCGCGTAAAGGCTATTACCGCTCACCGCCAGCGCTATGACGGTGTTGCCCATCCCCGGGCCCAAGGCTGACCAGGTGCTGCCGTTCCATTTGGCGATTCGGTTAACCAACACCCCGCCTGCATTGGTGAAATATCCTCCAGCGTAGAGCGTGTCGCCGTTTACTGCCAGCGCCTTGACGCTGCCGTCCATGCCGGAGCCCAGCGCGGACCAACCGCTGCCGTTCCATCTGGCGATGTACTTGGCTGGTATCCCGCCCGCATTGGTAAACGCTCCTCCGGCGTAGAGATTGGTTCCGCTCACCGCCAGCGCATGAACATTCGGGTATGTCCCCCCCATTCCCGATCCCAAGGCTGACCAAGCGTTCCCATTCCATCTGGCTATTTTCGATGCCGCCAGACCTCCCGCAGTGGTGAAAGTTCCCCCGGCGTAAAGATTGGTCCCGCTCAACGCCAACGCGTACACATACCCGAATATCCCCGAGCCGAGAGCCGACCAGGCGCTGCCATCCCACTTGGCGATGTAATTGGCTGAAATTCCGCCTGCGGTGGTGAAGCTTCCGCCTGCGTACAGCACATTCCCGCTGGCAGCCAAGGCAAAAACATCGCCGCCCATCCCCGAACCCAAGGCTGACCAAGTGTTTCCATCCCATTTAGCAATTCGATTGGCTGTCACCTCGCCAGCTGTTTCGAAGATCCCACCAACATAGAGATCGCTGCCACTCACCGCCAACGCGGTGACGGCGCTGTTCATCCCTGAACCCAAAGCTGACCAAGCGCTGCCGCTCCATTTGGCGATACGTGGTGAGGATGTTCCTCCCGCTGTGCCAAAGCTTCCTCCGACATAAAGTCCGGTGCCGCTCACCGCCAACGCGTAAACGCCGCCGCTCGTTCCCGAACTCAGTGCCGACCAAAACGTCCCGTTCCATTTAGCGATTCTGTTGACCGCGACACCTCCTGCCGTGGTGAAGGATCCTCCGGCGTAGAGAGTGTTTCCGCTTACCGCTAGCGCATAGACGCTGGAATCCATGCCGGAGCCCAAATCCGACCAGGTGCTGCCATCCCATATGGCGACGTGGTTGCCCCCCAACCCGTATCCCGCAGCGTAAATATGCGTGCCACTGACCGCTAGTGCTTTGACCGGTCCGACAGAGGGCATCCATGACCAAAGGCGACCGTCCCACCGAGCGATACCGTCGACGGCGACCCCTCCAGCCGAGTCGAAATATCCCCCAGCAAAGAGATTGGCGCCGCTCACCGCCAGCGCATCAACAGAATTATAAGGATAATAGGCGTCGCCTATACCCAAGCCCAAGGCTGACCAAACACCGCCGTCCCATTTCGCGATGCGGAGCGCCGACACCACGCCGGCATTTGTAAATGTACCCCCCGCGTATAGGCTGGTGCCGCTCAATGCGAGCGCTCTGACCTCGGCGTCCATCCCCACTCCCAAGGCCGACCAACTGCTGCCGTCCCATTGCGCGACGAAGTTGACCGTGAGGCCGCCCGCGTTGGTGAAACTACCACCGGCGTAAAGGGTGCTGCCGCTGAGCGCCAGCGCTTTCACGTCGCCGTCCGTCCCCGCGCCCAAAGCCGACCAAGCGTTGCCGTCCCATTTCGCGATGTGGTTGGCGGTCACCGTGCCGATCAGCGTAAATTTTCCGCCAGCGTAAACGTCGCCATTGCTGTCCACGGCAATGGCCAGCACCCTGTCGTTTGCACCCGGAATGCCGGGATTCAGGCTGACCCAATCCTCGTCGCTGAACGTGGGGTCAATGAGCACGGGGTAAGTGGCGTTGGCGTCCGCCATGCGCACGGCCAGCCGGTCGGGCGAGACCACATCCAAATGCGCCGGCAGTTCGCGGCCCGTCGCATCCACCACGCGCAGGCGGTTGTAGGCCAGCTTGCGGCCAGAACCGTCCAGCACCAACCGCGCGCCATTGAGCATTGCTTCGGCCTGCGCACCGGTCACGTCCAGTTCCACGCGCAGTTCGCCTTCGCCCGCGGGTCGTTGCTCCACGATGAAATCCTGCCGTACCCCGTCCACGCTCACCGAGTATTCCTCGATCAACCCAGGCCGGAGGAACCGCG
>JADLHS010000683.1 GCA_020848635.1 Limisphaerales bacterium | reverse complement strand
TTAAGGCAGCCTGGAAGGAGCCCCTACCCCACAAGGGGTTGGGGCTTCGCTAGTTCGAAGGGACTTGAATGACCGAGGAGCAAAGTCTGGTTCTGCCCAGCCTGAATATTCTGGTAGTGGACGACGAGCGTTCCAGTTTGATGTTGCTGGAAAGCACCCTGAACGAGTGGGGCCACCAGGTCACTGCCTGCCAGAGTGCTTTGGAGGCCATGGTGGCCATCCAACAGAATCACCAGTTGCAGTTGCTCATCACGGATTGGGAGATGCCCGAAATGGATGGGCTGCAGTTGTGCCGCTGGGCTCGCCAGGCAGAGCGCTCCCAGTATCTGTTCGTGATCGTTCTCACGGCCCGCAGCAGCAAAGAGCACTATCGGGCCGCTCTGGAGGCGGGAGCCGACGCCTTCCTTTCCAAATCCTACGATTTGACCGAGCTGTACCTGCAACTGCGGGTGGTCCATCGCATCACTTCTCTGGAAAGCAATCAGGCACGCCAGATCGTCGAATTGCAGGAGGCCCGGCGCGAAGCGGAGCAGGCCAGTCGCTCCAAGAGTGATTTCCTGGCCAATATGAGCCACGAGATTCGTACACCCATGAATGGGGTGCTGGGGATGGTCGGCCACCTGCTGGGGACACGCCTGGAGCCGACTCAGAAAGAATACGCCGAGTTGATCAAGCAGAGCGCCGAGAACCTGCTGGTAGTGCTCAATGACATCCTCGACTTTTCCAAGATTGAGGCGGGCCTGTTGGAAGTCGAGCGGATTCCGTTCTCACCGGCCCAGGTGGCCTCCGAGGCGCTCTCCCCTTTTGTGGCCAAAGCTCTGGATTCGAAAGTGGCTTTGACCGGATTGCTGACCCCGCAAATTCCAGCCCGTCTGAAAGGGGACCCGGCCCGCTTTCGCCAGGTTTTGATCAATCTGGTCAGCAATGCCATCAAGTTCACTTCGGTTGGTCACGTCACCTTGACGATGGATGTCTTTGACCAGCACCTGGTGGCCTCGGTGGCCGACACCGGCCCCGGCATTGCCCGTGACAAGCTGGTTGAGATCTTTC
>JADLHS010000361.1 GCA_020848635.1 Limisphaerales bacterium | reverse complement strand
TACGCCGTTTGTTGGATCAAAGAAAGCATCATGCGCGCTCTGATGACCCAGGGCCACGTGATACGATTCCCGCCCGCCCTGCATGAGATGTTGCGCGAGATCCAGAAGCTTCGCGATGCAGCCGCGGCGGAGGGAAAACCCGAACCGACCTCGGAGGCCTTGGCCAAACAACTGAAGACTTCCCGGAACCACGTTGAGGCCGCATTGTCTCTCCGCCAGATTTGCAGTCTTCAACAGCCGGTCCACGGGAGCGAGGAGGAGACGTTCGAGCAGGTACTGGTCGGCGACGAAGGGATCACGCTCGACGAAAGCGAGACCTTGCGGCAAGCCATCGGCCATCTGCTCGGCAGTCTCGCACCAAACGAAAGGCAGGTGCTCCGGCTGCGGTACGGACTGGCCAAGGGTTTTACCAAAACCATCGAAGAGATCGCGACCAGTCTGAAACTTACGCGCGAGTGTGTCCGACAGATCGAGGCCAGGGCCATCGCCAAGATGCGGGCCGATCCCGCCATCCAGAGCGAGAAGGTCCGGTTCCTGGCAACCTGATCCTGAATCGGGCAAAAGGCTTCGCCAAAATCAACCACACGGCGTCATGTGGAAGTGGTTTTCCCGACGGCATTCCAAGCAGCCTGAGAGCCCCGAAAAGATTCGGCAGCGATTGGAGGCTGCTCAACGTCTGGTACAGCAGCGGAAGGAAAGAACGAGCCGCTCGCGTTTACCAACCGAAGAACGCCGCAATCTGGAAATCCTTCCTCCCGATGAGGCGGACGCGCCCATTCCTTACCGGCTGCCGCCATTCCAAACCGGCGGCTCAACACTTGCGGCCGCACTCGAGTCCATCCTTCAAGGCAAAAGAGTGAGCGCCGAGTTGTTCACCCAACTCTATCGCGGTGGGTTCGTTTTCAAGGACCCGCGCGGACAATGGAAGATTACGGGAATGGGCAAGGAACTGGTCGAAAAGCACAAGCTTCTCACGCCCGAAGGTTGCCTGGTGGCGGGAGTCAGGTGCGTTGCCGGATGGAACAGATGAACGGCGATCAATCGTCGTAGGTTCCGTAGAAGAACAAATAGCCGTTTGTGCTGATCATCGTGATTTGACGCGAGGTCAGCTTGTCCGACGGACAGAGCACCTGCCGGTCAATCAACTGATTTACCACTGATTCAACCGAGGAAACGTTGGTCACATTTCCTCCTTCCAATTGGAACCGCTCGATCGCATTGGCGATCTGGCGCGCGTTGAAATTGTTTCGCTCTTGCGTTGATTGCTGACGCAGAATCACCACCCGCGGAATGATGATGGCCGCCAGGATGACGATCACGGTCACGACAGCCAGTATCTCAATTACCGTGAACGCACGTTGAGCGGACCTTTTCATATTCCATTTTAGGTTCAGGATTCCACGCTGCACGCTGAACAGAAAGACCCCGGCAGTTCGCCTGCCGGGGCTTGGTGGGGCACGCCAGGCCGGTTACTGACTGACGTTCAGGTTGGGGAACGCCCCGCTGATCGTAGGTGCCGGACTCGGCATCTCGGACAGATACGGAGCGCCGGACATGCCGTTGGTGGCCGTGGTCAGCACACTGTAGATGGCTGCCTGATCCGTCGCGTTGGCGGCCGTGAGGGCGCCTTCCACCGCGGCCCGCTCGATCGCGCCCTGAACGATCTTCATGTTCGATTGCGCGCGGGCGTCAGCGGCTTTGCCGCGCAAGTCGCCGATGCGGGGCACGACGATCGCCACGAGGATGAGGATGACGCTGACGACAGCGATCAGTTCCACCAGGGTGAAACCCTTGGCCTTTCTGTTGCGGAATTGCTGCAGTTTCATTTTGTTGTGCGTCGCCGACCAAAGGCTTCCGACATCCGCACCGGGCAACGTTTACACCAGCGCATCTCCTCCCGACAGGGGAGCTTATGTCCGTCGCTTGCAGGACGGCCGACAGTTCCATTTTAGGGCGGCGCACCCTGTGGCGTTTGATCCCAGGCCCATTTTCGATGGATGAGTGCGAGAGCTGAACGGGGGTGGCGATGGAAAGCAGGTCGGCATCGTATGCGTGTTGGCCGCCAAACGAAAAGCCACGCACGCAACCCCGAGTTGCCCATCAAACAACAAAGCATGAACACAACCACCCCCTTGACCTCGCGCTCGCTGAATGACGCGAATGTCGCCGCCACGCAGCGCGCTGTCAGCCAGACTCTTGGCGGTTTGCTTTCGCCTCTGGATTCACGCCTGGCCAAGGCGTTTCAAGCGCACCGCGATCACCCGCTGCTCCGTCCCTTCTGCAATATCTTTGAACGCCACCTGAAGATCGAACTGGACCAGCAGAGTTTCATCTGGTCGGACACATTGCGCCTCAACACGCGCGTGGTGCAGGCCATTGATGCCGCGCCGATCAGCGAGGACGAAAAGAACAGGGCGGCGTTCTGGTTGGTTCTCTTCCACACGAGTTATTTCGCGCTCGGTTACCAGACGCGTTACCTCAAGGCGGCGCCGGATCAGCAGACCATGCTCAATCTGGCCTTCACTCAAGCCGTGGCGCATCACATGCGGTCGCTGGGGGTCAAGCAGCCGGCCAACTCGCCCCACTGGGAACAGCACGGTTATGTCTTCAAACCGCTGGCCCCCTTGCCAGCCGGGCCCAAGATCGCAGAGGAAGCATTGACGTTGTTGGAACAGGGCGCACTTCAATCCGCCGAGCTGACGGGCACGCCGCTCTTGGAACTCACGGATTTGAATGGACGCGTGGCGAACCTGCAGGATTTTTCGCCCCAGGTTCATGAAACCTTCGCCCAGGAGATGATCAACGATTGGGTGGCCGAATTCATGAAGACGAACGATTTCGGCAGCGAAGGAATGAACGGCATACGGCTGCTCTATTTCAAGGCCAATCCGCCGCGCGACGCGAGCGAGGCCATCATGGATTGTCTGCGCTCGAAATACCCGGTCGCCGACGACCTGGCGCTTTACCACAACAAGAAACTGGCCAACGACTATTTTGCTCCCAAGAAGGCCGATCCGATCGAAGAGAAGACCGGGCACATCGAATTGTTCATCGATTGCTCGGGCAGCATCTCGGCCGGGGACATCGGCGACTGCATGAAGGTCTTCCATGACTTCTTCGCCAAGCGGAAGAAGAAGATGACCTACGGCATCAGTTGTTTTGACACTTCCATCCTGAGCCGCATTGAAGTGACCGAAGAGGGGGATCCGGTCCAGAACCTCAATGAGCTCGCGATCGTCGGCGGAGGCGGCACGGATTTCCGCTGCATCGCCGCGAACATCCAGGAAATGCTGTCCATCGGCGGCCCGCCTCCGGGCGGAAACAGCAAGTACCGATGCGACCTCGCTGTCGTTTTCACCGATCTGGCAGGATCATTCCCCGACTCCGTCCCGGCCGACTTCGTGTGGGTTACCACTACCAAGCAGTGCAACATGGGCGCGGTCGCCGGCCTCTCCATTCCTGGCACCGTCATTTATCTCTGATCCATGATCCGCGCTCTTCCGCAGCAGAGGAACCGGGTCATTGTGAGCAACGCGGCCCGCAACCAGCAATTCCTGGGTGTCAACTGGCACGGCACGCTGACTCGCCCCAGCTTCGCCCTCGTCCGGATCCAGACCGGTGAAAAGCCGATGCCCGTTCAGGGTTACGACCTGCTTGGACACGAAGGCCGGCACGCCGCTTATGGAGACCGGAAACTACTCCGGCACGCGATGGACAGCGGGATCGACCAAGCGAACGAACTCCTCTTCCCCAGCCTGGTGCCGACGATGGGCGCCGGCTTGCTGGCGCTCTGGCTGGTGCGCAAAAGCGGCGAACAACTCACTTACGCGGACACGCTCAAGATCAAGGAACTGATCCTGGAGCAGCCGGACTTGCTGAAAGACTGGTGCGAGGTGGAATCCGACCAGTTCAACCCGGAAAACAAAAGCTACCGCGTCATCGCCGAGCCTGCCCCCGAGGTCCTCAAGCGCCTCTTGAAGGCAGCCACACAAAATTGACGCATGGAAGAGTTACTTGAGCCGCCGCTTTTGCCCGCCACACCCGCTTCCCAGCCAGACAAAACCAGGAAGCCGGAGAAGCGGACCATCGTCTCTGATCAGGAATGGGTTTCACTCATCGTCCGCCTCTGCCGGAAAATCCGCCCCAACCTCTCGCTGGCGATCTGCCTCGGGAAGTACACCAACGTTGATACGCTGCACAAGGCTTACACCGGCGCTGTCACCCTCAATCCCCTTTACCTGAGCCGAGAGCAGGCTGTCGCTGCCGATACGCACAGCCGTTACTGGATCTCGAATATTCAGGCGGTCGGCGACAACTGCGCCAGCTACCGGGAACTCCTCGAAAACTGTCTGGTGACTTTGAGCCTGCCCGCTCACGTTCTCGTGCTGACGGATCAGCCCCAGGAGGCGCTTGCCATGTTCGATCAGCGTTTCCGGCCGTTGATCGTCAGCCCCAAGCCAGTCCCGGGACACTTGGGCAGCTTCACGCTGCGCCACAAAAACCGCGATTACGTCTATTTCTTCAACGTCGGCGGCCGATGCTCGCTGGAACACGAAACCGATTACTACAGCAGCCCGCATCATGTCTTCAGCAGCGACGACGTGATCGACAAGATTCACGTCAACTTCCAACAGTCTGACTTGCACGAGAGCTTGAAGAGCGAACTGGCCGTTGCTCCCAGCCAGTGCGAGATCATCCCGCTCCAGTATCTCGACACGCAGTTCAACCTTGAGGAGCAGAAACAAGTCTCAGTTCCATCGAGCGGCGTTCCGCAGATCAGTGAGATGGCCGGTTTCTTTCTGAAGCTCATGCCGGAGCTGATGGTTTACAACCCGGTGGAAATGCGGGAGACATCTCTTTACACCGCCGTCCGCAACCCGCTGCTCGCCTCTGCCATCGGCTACGAAGAAACCGTCGCGCTGCATCGTTTGCTTGGATTGGAATTTCCCGACAGTGACGAGAGCCGGCGGCGGATGGAAAAGCAGGCCGACTTCTACCGGCAGCAGACTGTGCCGATGATCAAGCCGACGGGCGACCAGTTGCTGGCCTATTACAAGCCCGGTTACTACTGCGCCCAAGAGGATGTGTTCTTCACCATCCGAAACAAAAAGGTCCGGGCTTTCATCCGGGGCAAAAAATACTACGTGTATCCGATCCAGCATAGCGAGGTGATCGAGTTGCCGGAGGCGCAACTCCTGGAAGCCGAGGAGGGACAGGAAGACCAAGCCAGGCTTACTCGCCGGAACATGAGCCTGCACTGCACCTACACCGCGCTGGCGATGACGAGCGAGCTTAAGCCGGCGGATATCCATGCTTACAGTCAGCAGACCGGAAACACTTACAAGGTCATCACGGCAGATGAATACGATTTGACCCGCCAAATCCAGCAGGCCGCCGCGATGGGCAATCCGGGCAAAGTGGACGAGCTCAAACAACGGTTGAAGGCACTGTACGGACGCCGCATCCACATCACGAGCAAAGACCCGAACCTCGCCCAGGTGTTGCGCGTGTTTCCGCCTCCAGAAATCAAGACTCTCTCGGAAGCCTACCCGGAGCAGTTGAAGGCGCGCATTCAGTGCTTGAGCCAACTCAAGGCTCAACTCACCGACGTCCAGATGTTGCACGCTGGCCTGGCGTCTTTGAAACGCGGCGTGGTGCTGACTCACCACGTGGGTTCAGGCAAAACCCGTCTTGCCGCTTACGCAGCCATCGCGGCTGGGGCGCGGCGCGTGGCCTTCATCGCCAAGAGCAAGATTCTGGGCGAGATCATCAAGGAACTGCGCGATGAACTCGGCCTGGACGTCACGCACATCCACAGCGCTGCCTGCATTCGTAAACTGCAGGCGGAGGTCAACCGTGGCGTGGAGCCGGAGCGGACCAGGTTCTATGTCCTCTCCCAGGAATTCCTCACCATCGGCGGGCTGGCCAATCAGACCTTCGATCCGTATCCCGTGGACGTTAAAGAGCAGGACAACGCCAACGAACGCGTTCACACCCTGAGTTGCACGCGCGAAAACGCCGAGCGGCAAGTCAAGGAGCAGATCCTCAAACTGAGAGAACAGAACGTCATCACGGGCGAGGTCAAACGAGTTCCCTTCCATTTTCATCAGCACGTGCAGGAGTGCCCGCGCTGTCTGGAACTGGCCGCTCAAAAATTCTTCAACGTCAGCAAGACGCGGAAGTGGATTCAATTGAGCTGCGCCACCCGCAAAGCCATTCGCGAACAGGTCGTCGAGTACGTCAAACGCGGCAAGGCCGCCGTCGGTTTGCGCGAATTCGGCACGTTCTCCCGGCACGGCCATTGTCGCGTGTGCGGTTATCTGGCCAGAAGTTACCGGCGCATCGAGGACGAGTCGCCCGGAGAAGTCGCACCAGAAGTGGCCGACCTGCTGGCGGCGCTGGGAGACGAGGAGAAGCCGCGCCGAGGCGACCAGGGATTCCGCAGCGCGTTGCAGTTCCCGGCGTATCGGCTCATCAAGAATCTGTTCGACACGAAAATTTGCGACGAAGCCCACTCATTGACTGGCGAGTCCAAGGTTTATGAGGCCGTCAGATCCATCCACACGCGGAGGACTTTTCTCTTGTCAGGCACGCTGCTGCGCCGAACCCCGGCGGAGATGTGGCAGATCTTCACGCTGTCGTGGGGCTATAACTCACCCGAATTCCCCTACGCCTACGACCAGCAAAACGAGTTCATCGAACAGCACGTCACTTTCCGCGTGACGCGCGATGCCATCCACGACCCGAAGGGCAACAGAATTGCCACGCGCCGCAACAAGCAGGAAATGCCTGAACCCGCCAACGCGCCGAAGCTGTGGAAGTATCTCCATCAAGCCCAACTCCACGCCACCAGCCGGAGCATGGGGCTGAAGATTCCCGATGTGCGCCGGCATTTCCTGGCGATCCCTTTGGAGGGCGACATTCTCGACGAGTACGAGGATGTCCTGAGTGCGATGAAGCAGACCTTTGTCGCCGACAAACCGGTGTTCAGCCTCACTCAACGCCGCGATTGGTTCACCCAGATGGCCGAGCTTCAGGCCGTCGCGCTCAAGGCCAAGGTTAAACAACTCATCACTTTGTTGCAGGAAATGGTGGCCACCGGGCGCAACGTCATCGTCGCCTGCAAACAACAGAAAACTTACGAGCTCCTGGTGCGGATGTTCACCGAGGCGGATTTCGATTTCGTCAAGCTGGATGAGAAACGTCCCGCCCAGCCGCACAAACGCCGCGAGTGGATCGACCAGCATTATGTGCGCTCACGCAAGCCCATCTTTCTAACCCGGACGCCGCTCATCAACGAGAGCTTGAACAACCTGGTCAAAGCATCCGCCCTCATCGTTGTCGAGGCCGAGTATGTGTTTTACCCCTTGCAACAACTGGAAGGGCGCATCGCCCGACCCAAGCAGAGAGCCGCAACGGTGGACGTGACCTACATGGTCACACAACACCCAAGCCGCGCCAGCATCGACGAAGCCATGCTCCAAATGGCTCTGCGCCGCAACAACGCCAACGTGGAGCTGGTCAGCGGCAACGTCACCCAGCGCACGAACGAAGAATTGGTGGAACTGGCTGAGACCCAGAAGATGCGCGAACTGGAATTGATGCAGACGCTGCTGGCCGAGGCGCGGCCCGCTGAGGCTAACAACGTCGATTACCAGGCCGAGTTCGCCGCGCGCGAGGCGGAAGTCGAAGCATGCGAGCGCGCCAAGGCTGTCATCGTGGTGGAGCCGGACCTTCACGAGCAACTCGAACGCAGCGGCGCGGATCAACCGTTGCCGGACAACCGCGCCGAACCGACGCCAACGCCCCCAGCGGCTGTCCCGGCCCAGTTCCCGAATTCCACACCGGCTTACGTGCGGCCTCGAGCCAACGGTGAGAATCTCGAACTGGATTTTGGCCTCTCCTTTGGCAACGGCGAGGTCCTCAAGCCCGACAAACGGTCGAGATCTGCCTCGGCCAGATGCCCGGCTCCCTTTCAGAACAGCCGGGAAAATCTCACGTTCGCGTTCGAATGAGCACAACTGCGCCAAACACCTAAAACACCATGAAGTTCAACACGGTCGCCAAAGAATTCCAGAAAGCGCTGGAGGTTGTCGAAGGCATCATCCCGGCCCGCACCCCTTTGCCTGCGGCGACACACGTGCTCATCGAACTCAAAAGTGGGGTGCTCACGCTCACCGGCACTGACGCCAGCAATCAGGTGCAATATTCCTTTCCTGCCGAAGGCGAGGAGGGAGTGGCGCTCGTGCCAGCGCGCAAGCTGCTCGCATTTGCCAAGACGCTTCAGGGCCGGGAACTTCACGCCCAATCCACTCCGGGCAAGCATTTGACCTTCACGACGGAAAACATCGAGCTGGCTCTGCCCGAGCTGCCACCAAACGATTTTCCAAATGTGCCCGCACCCACCGGGAACTCGTTCAAAGTAGATCAGGCCACTCTGTGCATGGCATTGCGCCGAACCGTCTTCGCCGCCGCCGTGGACGACGAACGACATGTCTTGTGCGGCTGTTACCTGCACTTTCCGGACGGACAGGGGCGCGTCGTGGCCACCGACAGCCGACGCCTGGCGCTGGTGGAATTCACGCCGACCACACCACCCTCCGACCCGAACTTGCAATGCATCACCCGCATAGTCCTTGAAGGTGGCCTTGTTGATCACGTCTGACGCTCTGGGATGTCGTCCCTGCTTCGCCTCCTCCAACCCCACCAAAATTGCCTGGATGGCATCCTGGGCGATATCCTCTCCTTCTAATGCGGTCAGGCCAACACGTTTCAAACGCCGGGTGGCGTAGTCTGCCATGTCGAACAAGTCCTCCCTGGTCAGGAGGTTTAATTGCTGAAGTACAGCTTCGCTGCTGGCATTGGACGTCGGTTGCGTCATTTGGCGTGGATTGAGTGTGAAATGGGCCGTCTTGGGAACACCATTCCGGTACGCCGGATTAAGTGGGCGTTATTCGGAAAAAAGGGCGGTAATCCGGATATAACTCGAAGGACAACTCCGCGGAGGGCGTGCTCTTTCATCGGACATGTTATGCGGAAGACGGACGGCCCGGAGCAACCGATTTCCAATAGGTTGGATAGGAAATCCAAGCGCGCGAACGATTTTGAACGTGTTCATATACTTGTAATAGCTACAAGCGGAGGAAAATCGTTCGAGAAAAGTAATTGTGGCTGCAAGAACCGCGTAACAAGTTAGGGGCGAGTCCAGCTTTGATAGTATATGACAACTCCTGAAAAGTCGGCTCAAGTAGGCTCAAACCTGGTGCTAGACCCTGCTAAAGTGTGCAACCCAAAAGCGTATCTAAACGGCACCACCTTGCACCACCTTGCACGTAGTGGCACGCACGGCGGTTTCCCGGACACTTTCGAATCCCTTCGCTCGCTCCATTTCTATCAACCACTTGCGTTGATTCAGCGGTTTTTGCAACAGTTTTGCAACACCTGCGGCCGCCTCAGGCGGCATTTTCCGCTTCCGAAATAACTTTCTCCCTCCCGCACCGCATCGTGCCCTTGGATGCGGACTTCACGCCCGGAAACTGCGGTGACCGTGCGCAAGTGACACCTCAAAACCGTATAATCCGGTATGAGTGAAGGTGTCGCCAATGAATTGGAAACAAGCCCCATCGACCCGGTCCGGGTTGGTTCGGTGGGCGTTTCAATTTATCACGCTCCGGTCACCATCAAGGTGCGCGCCGCAAAAATCGAGGGAGCCGAACCCGCCCCGGACCCTGCGGCGTTCACCCTGAAGACCTACAACTCCTTCGCCATCGCTTATTACGAGGGCTCGGTGCGGGTGGTGCGCCGACGCAACACAATCGAGAAGGCCAAAAAATATGCGAAAGAAGTTGCCACGCGTTTGAACCGGGACGGCGCCCGTGCCGAGTTTCTTACTGACCGGGATCGCCGCATTTACACGCTGGCCCAGGCGGCGGCAAAAGCCACGGGCCTGGAGGTGGACGAAGTTTGCCGCCGACAACTTGAACTGCAGCGCCGGCTTAAAAGCGGCACCCCGGAAGAGGCGGTGGATTTTATGAATGACCACGGCCAGCGCGTCCAACTCGGCGTCACCACCGGCGCGGTGTACCTCGAATACCTGACCCATATAGCAAAACGCGGTGCCGGTGATTATCATCTGCGGGACATCAAGCGTTACGTCGGCGGCTTTGTCGAAGCTCTGCCCGGCGTCCTCAGCCAGATTCAGACGGCAGCCATTGATTCGTTTCTCGGGGCATTAGGTGGCAAGGACCGGAACAAGAACAATCATCGCGATGCCATCATCGCGTATTTCAGTTTTGCCCAAGACAAAGGATTTTTGCCGACGGGGCTCGCGCATGCCGCCACCGCCACCACCGAGTATCGCGCGGCGCGGCAGAGGATCACCACGGAGTCTCAGGCCATTGACCTGATGCAACCGAATGACATCTATTCTCCGGAAGAAATGCGGCGGATCCTGGCGGCCGCCAGCGATGACCCGCTCCGGGCCACGCTGGAGATCAAAGCGTTCTCCGGGGTCCGTACCGAGGAGATTGTCCGGCTGTGGTGGGTCACCGTCTGGGCGCTGGCTGCCCGCAGGAGTTCGCCGTAGCGCCGCCGGAGTCGTGACCCCGTTCGAAAAGTTTTTCACTTTTCCTGTAATTCTCGCCGCTCGTTCTTTTAGAAATAGGTGGATTGGATTATTTGTGGCCATAAAACTGGGAAAGTACATGGGGGCTGTCGTGATTTGGGGGGAGGACAACCCAGTTGCCGGCATTGTCTTGAGTAATCACAACAACGGGAGGAAATCAAAACGTGGCTACCAATTGGGGTTACGAACCGCTTCAGGGATTCTATGAATAGTCGTTTGGATCGCATCAAAGACTGGGCTGCGCTGGCAAAAGCGGGTCGTTATTCCGTCACCCTCATTGCCCGTCAGTGCGGCGTATCGCCGCGACAACTGGAGCGATATTTCCACACCTACCTGCACCAATGCCCGCATATCTGGCTGCATGAACTGCGGATGAAACGCGCCCTTGAATTGGTCTGCGACGGGACGCCCCTCAAGCGAGTTGCCCAAGAGCTTTGCTACAAGGACACGCCATATTTTATGCACGACTTCAATTTTGGTTCATTTCCACCATTTTTCTCATCCCTCGTTGCAACACGGCGAACTTCCTGATACACCTCGCTCAGCGGATGTCCACCAAGGCAATGACCGTCGTGAACAGACCGGCCTCTTTCCGGTTTTCCATGAGCTACTTCGAGAACGCCGCATCCGCCACTTTGCCTTGCCTTGCGTCGTCGTCTCCAGAATCGCTCGGGCCGTCTCCACGCCTTGCGAGCGCGCCTCGTTCACCCTTCGGTTCCTGACTTGCCGGTGGCCGTGGTAGAAACCGCCTCGCAACAGCGCGAGGCGGCAGGCTGGCGCCGCCTAGCCTCGGGGAGCAGCGGCGATCCGCCGCGTTCCGGCCAAAGGCCTCTTTGCCCGCTAGGCTTTTCAGGTTTTTGGCAAAAACTCGGCATAATGCTTTTCGCCGCACTTGGGACAAACACCGTGACTAAATTTGGCCTGAGTGTATTTGCTGATGTATTCCTCTATCGGCCGCCATTCGCCACTTTCATCGCGGATGGCTTTGCAGAAGGCACAGGTCGAAAGCAATCCGCGCAGTGTCCGCACTTCCGCCAAAGCGGCATCCCTTTCCCGTATGGCCCGCTTCAAGGCCGCTTCACGCTCTCGTAACGGCGTTACATCCGCGACGTGAACCGCAAACCCCCGCACCACGCCATCTACCACATCGGGTGTATAGGTGGCGATGCTCTCTCGGACCTCGCCGGTCGGTAGCTCAATTCGCCGCTCAAACACCTGTTTCTCCCCGTTCAGGGCTGCGAGAATAAACGGAAGGTTCAGTTCGTAGAGAGGCCCGAGCAATTCTTTCATCGCCATACCTTTCATCTGCTCCGGGTTCTTGCCGAACCACTCTGTGTAGGCCTCGTTCGAAAACAGACACCTTTGGTTGGCGTCCCAGTAAGCGACCATCGCTGAAATTTGGTTGGCGACGCTGAGGGCTATTTGGGATGGCTCAAGATTCATTTTCGCAGGATGCGTATTGCGAGGCTTAGAAGTCCCGTATCACCGCCGGCGAGGGGATGGGAGTGCAGGTTGCGGATCAGGCGAGTTGACGGCCGGCGCGCGGCTGGTTAATTGGCGGTGCATCGTTGTGAATAGTACACAACTTTTTAACAAAATGGCCGTCGCCAACGCGAGGCTAAAGTGAGGAAGGCGAAAGGTATTTGCTTTCCGAAGGAGTGAGGGGGTGCGATCACCACCGCCATCCACTTACCCATCTGCACCAGCTTCAGTTCCTGTCCCTTGACGCCCACCATGATCATGAATCGTTGCCGTGCATTCCAATTCATCCTTAGCGCCCGCATCAGCATGACCGTCCCTGCCGCGCTCATCGCTTTATTCAATCGCAGCCGTCATAATTATCAATTACCCCGTTTGCCTGATGGCATCGTAACGTCAGGCGTATGAACATAACGCCTGCAACCAATACACATGCTACTTGGTCGCGCATTCTGATCCCGGTCGGCGGCCTTGCCATGCTGGTCGGGGCGATTGACCCGATGGAAGGATCCCTCCTGATCCTGCCTGGCAGCGGGTTGGTCGCCCTCGGTACCTTCCTCGGCCATGGCGAGCGCCGCGTGATTGCCTACCGCGTGGGGGTTTTCATCCTGATCGCCATGGGCGTGGGGGCGCTGTGGGGGCTAAGTTGCCTCGGCGGCTTTGGCGGCAATTCTGGTCGCTCCAATTGGTGGGCGCTCCTCCTTCTGCCTTATCTGATTGGCTGGTTGATGGGAATTTGCGGGCCCGGAGTCCCGCGCTGGATACAGTTGCTGGGCTTTGGTGTGGGCTTGTGGTATTTGTCGATTGGAGCGATCGCTATCCAACGGGATCGGGTTCGTCCTCCTCACCGTTGGGCTGCTGAGCATGGGTGGTTGCCTCTGGCGGATTGCCTCAGGGATTGGCAACCGAAACCCTGAGCCATAATGGCCTCCGTTGGCTAACACCTCCGCAACTTCCCTGGCTTGATCGCGAATTTCATTGCGGTTGGAAGTAAGTGTTTTTGAAACCTATCTTCTTCTCGAGACAAACCGCCACCAGGCGACATGCAGCAATCCGAGCAGGATCAGCAACAGCCCATTCGCCACCACGGCGGACATGACCGGAGTGCCGGGGAATGTCTGCACCGCTACCAGCAGGGCCAGCGCGATGTTGCGATTGCTGGTGCCGAGCGCGACGACTTGGCGCGAACCGTCCAACCCGCCGCCAAGCCAATAACCCAGCCCCAGCGACAATTCGGCGACCAACGCCATGGCCAACAAGGATTGCCAACCTGTTTGGAGAATCGCGCCAAATTCCGTGATCGTCACGAACGCCAGCGACAACGCGCCGACGGCCTCCGATATCACTTCCACCGGTCGTAACAATCGCTGGCCAAGCGTCGGCCGCCGGTGATGAATCAACATGCCCATGGCAAGAGGCAGGGTTATTGTCGCCACCAAGGTCAGCAGTACGCCGAACAGATTGAACCGGATGGCCCCGGCGTCCGGCACCGCCTTCAGCGCGATTTCACAAATGATTGGGGTTAGGAACGCGGACAGAACTGGAAACACGGAAGTCAGGCCGGCGGCGAGGGCTAGGTCAGCTTGTGCCATACGCGCAAACACCGGGACCACCGGGGCGAACGGCGCCGCCGCCAGCAGGATCATCGCGATGGCGGTTTCACGTCCGAGGCCGAATATCCGGGCGCCCGCCACCGAGAGCGCCGGGACAATGAGGAAGTTGACGAGCAGAATTGGAACGAAGCGGCACTTCCTCAACGCCGCCGTCACTTGCCCGAGCGTCAGCCGCAACCCCACCGCCCCCAGCAGTCCGGCCAGAGCGCTGATGGTGAGGATGCGGATGATGGTCTCCGTTTTCATGTTCCCCAGGCCGCAACTGAAGCGATGATTTTGCTTGGCGGTGGTTTCAAATTCCGGTCGGATTGCCAGGGAAGGTCGCGGCGGGCGCGCTCGTTTTTCGTAAAGCCGGCGCGTTCCGTCCGGCGGAAAAAGCCTGCGCCCATTGGCTGCTGTTGAAAGTCGTCATCGCGCAGAGAGATCGCGCGCTGCTTATGTTCTGCAGGATGCCGACCTCTCTGGCAGGCGAGATGCCCGCCGCTAGTGTTTTTCGCACTGGCGCTCAAATTGAAATCGCGGTCGCGGTGTCCTGCAGTTGGAAATACTCCAGAATGCGGGCGACAGACTCCGGAACGCTGAGTTCATCGGTGCGCAATTCGATTTCCGGATGCGGCGGCACTTCGTATGGCGCCGAGATTCCGGTGAACTCCTTGATCTCATTCTTGCGCGCTTTGGCGTAAAGGCCCTTTGGATCCCTCTGCTCGCAGACCGCCAGTGGCGCGTTGATGAAGACCTCGATGAACCGGCCGGCGGGCATGATCTTGCGGACGAGATCGCGGTCGGCGCGGTACGGCGAGATGAACGCGGTGATGCAAATGACGCCGGCGTCGGCGAACAGCTTTGCCACTTCGCCCACGCGTCGGATGTTTTCCGTGCGGTCCATGGGGGAGAATCCGAGGTTGGAACCAAGGCCGTGACGGATGTTGTCACCATCGAGCACATAGACGGAGCGGCCCAGATTAAACAGTTCGCGCTCCAGTTCGGTGGCGATGGTGGACTTGCCGGAACTGGACAGGCCGGTGAGCCAGATCACGCAGCCGGGATGGCCGTGGCGGACTTCGCGTTGCTGGGGGGTGACCTTGCCCCGGCTCCAAAAGATGTTTTCGCTCTTCGTGCCCGCGTCGTGGGTGCGGCGCGGATAATTGTCCGCGACAATGATGCCACCGCCGGCCACGTCGAACTCGTCCACGATGACAAAGCGGCCCAGCGCGGCGATGTCCGCATGCACGTCGAAAGCGATCGGCTTCTTTGTGTGCAAGGTCAGCTCGGCCACTTCGTGCCGGGCCACAAAGCGTTCGTCCAGCCTGCGGGCAACGGTTTCGAGCGAAGAGGCGTCGATGACATTTTCCACCGACTCGATGAAACATTCCACCTCCTGCGTGGCGAGTTTGAGTTTGTAGGTCCGGCCCTTGGTGAAAGGTTTCTTGCCGAGCCAGAATAACCGGGCCTTGAAGCGCGATAATTCAAAGGGCGGCGCAGTTTCGAGCGCGGCGACGGTTCCGCGCGCGACGAAGATTTGTTCGCTGAGCGTAATACCGATGGATTCCCCGGCGACCGCCGTATCAGTTGCTGGCGCATTCCAACGCTCAATCGTTTTGACCGTGCTGGTCTTGTCGGTCGGCGAGAATACGAGTTTATCCCCGACTTTGAGCAGGCCGGCTTCAACGCGACCGGCGAAAATACGGCGGTCATCAAAGCGATAAACATCCTGGATTGGGAACCGCAGCGGCTGGTCCGTAGGCCGATCGGTGGCGGTAAATTCGTCAAGGGTCTCGATGACGGTTGGGCCCGACCACCAAGGCATGTTCGCGCTCCGGGTGGCGATGTTGTCCCCGTGCCGCGCGGCAATGGGAATAAAGACCTTCGGCTCCAATCCGATGCTCTGCAGCCAGGTGCGATACTCGGCTTCGATCTGGCGGAAGCGAGCTTCGCTGTAGTTCTCCAGGTCCAGCTTGTTGACCAGCACCGCGATCTGCCGGATGCCAAGCAGGTGCAGCAGGTAACCATGCCGCCGGGAATTTTCCTGGACGCCTTCGTGCGCGTCAATAAGCAGCAAAGCGGCTTCGGCCTGCGCGGCGCCGGTGACCATGTTCTTCAAAAACTCCTTGTGGCCCGGGGCGTCAATGATGACGTATTGGCGCTTGGCGGTGTGGAACCAGATTTGCGCGGTATCAATCGTGATGTTCTGGTCACGCTCGGACTGGAGTGCATCCATCAGGTTCGCCCACTCGAACGGCACGCCGCGGCGCTCGGCAATTTTCTGAAGCTGGTTCAATTTGCCATCGGGCAGCGAACCCGTGTCGTGGAACAGCCGGCCCACAAACGTGGACTTGCCGTGATCCACATGCCCGACGATCACGATTTTGAGTTGCTCGGAAGGGATGATGGTTTGGCTCATGGAATGGGAGTGGCTTGGGCAAAAAGCAATGCGGGCAGCACTGGAAAGCTGGCCCGGCCCCTTGACATTTGTTCAAAATCCGGCTTTTTAAGCAGGCTGGCCCGGGAGATACGGCCAGCAGCCACCGCGGCCAGCAACGGACGCGGCGCCGTCGCGGCGAACGCGGCATGCAGACTATACTTAACCGATGCGATATTATGTGTGACGAGACTTGCGGTGCAATGATGGTAACGGTCGGCAGCAATGTGCCGAATTTTGAAATGGAAACCTACGAGCCGGCGAGCCGCGACTTTGGCAAGGTTTCCCTGGCGAAACTGATGAAGGCCAAGAAGTGGACGATCCTGGTTTTTTACCCGGCGGACTTCACTTTCGTCTGCCCAACGGAACTGGCAGATCTGGCGGAAAAACATGACGCGTTGAAGAAACTGGGCGCCGAAGTGATCTCGGTGTCCACCGACACCAAATACGCACATCTGGCGTGGAAGGACGCGGAGAAGCTGCTGGCCAAGGTGAAATTCACGATGGCGGCGGATCCGACGGGCACCGTGAGCCGGCTGTTTGGTGTCTATGACGAGGCGTCGGGACTGGCGCTGCGGGGCACTTTCCTCATCAATCCCCAAGGCACGCTGGTGTCGTCGGAAGTGAACTTTTACAATGTCGGTCGTAACGCGGATGAATTGCTGCGCAAGATGGAGGCGAACAGCCACCTGTTGGCACATCCCGATGAAGCCTGCCCGGCCCGTTGGACCAAGGGCGACAAGACCCTCACCCCCAATGAGAAAATGGTGGGCAAGGTGTTTGAGGCGCTCAACGACTGAGCCGCACTCGTAATTTTGGCGGACGTCCGGCTGCCGCCGGGCGTCCGTTTTCTGCCCGCGGGGCGGCATCGAGATTAAGCGGGCGTCCGCCGTTGCGAGCGTTAACTGTTGCGCAATGAGCATCATTCCTTCATTGGCTCTGCCGCGCATCACATGTAACCGTCACGACGTAATTTTTCGAACGCATCCTCGCTCTCCTTGTCCTGGGCGCGTCCGGAGCGTTCGGAGGTGTTCGTCTGGCGCAGCTCCGCGATGATTTCGCGCACGTTCTTCGCCTGGGATTTTATTGGCGCCGTGCAGGGTGCGCAGCCCAGACTCCGATAGCGTTCGCCCTGTCCGTTCGCAAAATACAAAGGAATAACTGGGATGTTTTCCCGCTCGATATATTCCCACACGTTCAATTCGGTCCAGTGCAGCAACGGATGGATGCGGATATGCGTGCCCGGTGCAAAATCCGTTTTGAACTGGTCCCAGAGTTCCGGCGGCTGATCCTCGACGTGCCATTCCATGTTCTTGTCGCGTGGGCTGAAATAACGTTCCTTGGCCCGGGTCGGCTCCTCGTCGCGGCGCACGCCCACGATGACTCCAGTGTAATGATGTTTGGCCAGAACTTGCTGCAGCGCGTCTTTCTTGAGCGTCCCGCAACACTCGACGCGCGTCGCCTGGCCGTTTGGATACGTAACTCCGAGCTGGAGAACCTCATTGTTCTTGCCGGTAACGAGGGTAAGATTCCAATCCTTCACGAGCTGATCCCGATATTCGATCATGGAAGGGACTTTGAATGTCGTGTCCACATGGACGAGCGGAAAGGGGACGTGGCCGAAAAAGGCTTTGCGCGCCAACCAAAGCATGACGGTGGAATCCTTGCCGATGCTCCAAAGCATCGCGAGATGTTCAAACTTGTTGAATGCCTCGCGCAGGATGTAAATGCTCTGGTTTTCGAGTTTGGATAAATGGTCCATGCCGGTTGCTGCCGGCAACCCTATCCGGAAACGGTAACAACGGAAAGTTCCATTTGGCGCACGCGCAGGGGGAAACCCGCCCAAAGCCCCAATCACGCGCAACAATTACTTGGTCATCGCGGGCCGCGGGCGTGGCTTGTGGAGAGCGAGAATGTCGGTTTGATGCCGCAAACCCGCTTTACTGGAGCGGAAGCCGTTGCTGGCCGCCGCCCGGTCCCCACGAAGGTCCGAGGGTTTGCCGGTCTTAACCTCCTCCGTCAACTCGGCCACCGTGCGCAAAACGCGCGTGGGTTGATAAACGTAGTCGCCAACGTCTTCGAACTGGGTGGAGCCACTCAAGACCAGATACGATTGCATCCCCGCTTCGAAAGCGCCGCGAATGTCCGTTTCCATTGTGTCGCCGATCATGACGACCTGAGCCGGTTCGCCGAGGGCGAGTTCGGCCAGTTTGCGGCGGGCGCGATGAAACATGTAACCATTGGGTTTGCCAAGATAGTAGGCACGGCGACCGGTGCTCGCTTCGAGAAACGCGGCGGTGGCACCGGCGCCCGGGCGGGTCTTGGTGCTGGAGACGGGACACCAATTATCCGGATTGGTCGCGAGTAAACGCGCCCCGCGTTCGATGCACTCGTGCGCCTTGGTCAGACGATCCATCGTCGTGGACCCTTCGCCGATCACCACGTAGCGGGGCTCGATGGCGTCGTTGGCGATTTTGCGTTCGTGCAGCGCCGTGAGCAGGCCACCTTCGCCGATGACAAACGCGGTGCATCCCGGGTCGGTTTCGCACAGAAAATCGGCCGTATTCAGCGCGGACGTATAAAAGTGCCGCGCATACAACCCATGAATGCCGAGGTGTTTCAGCCGCACGGCCAGATCTTCGGGCGTGGGGGCCGAGTTGTTGGTCAGAAAGAGGAACGGTGTGCCGGTGGTGATTAATGCCTGGATGAATTCCGGTACCCCTGGGATCAAATGATTCTCCCGGTAAATGACGCCGTCCATGTCTATCAGGTAGCCTGTCTTCATAGAAACAACACTTTTGCACGTCCCAGAATAAGCACCGCCGTGGGTTACCTTCGAGGGGAGCGTGGGCCAGGATTTGGCCACACTACGAATCCAGCACATGCCTTGCCACCAGGCAAAAACGGCGGCGGGGGTGCAAATCAGCGTCAATCGCCTTCATTGCGCGTGGCAAGTTGAGCAGGATGTAAAGAAAGCGCCACCGGGCAGCATGGCGTATCAAAGGATGGCGTGCGGCGCATTTTCCGCTACGCTGCGCACGTTTTGAGGAAGAAGATTGTCAATATTGCCACCTACAAGTTTGTGGCGTTGCCGGACTTGCGGATGTTACGGGCAAGGTTGCTGCCGCTTTGCAAAAGCTGGGACCTCAAGGGCACGATTTTGCTCAGCGCCGAGGGCATCAATCTTTTTGTCGCCGGCGCGGCGGACAGAATTGATCGGCTGCTCGCGGAGTTGCGGAGTTGCCCGGGCCTGGCGGACTTGCAGATCAAGGTGAGCCGCACCGAGCATCAACCTTTCGCGCGGATGCGGGTGCGGATCAAAAAAGAAATCATTGCGTTCGGCGTCGAGGGTATTGCCCCGGCGCAACGGACTTCCCCCAAGCTGGCCGCGAAGGAGTTGAAAAAATGGCTCGATGAAGGCCGCCCGTTGACCTTGCTGGATACGCGCAATGACTACGAGGTGAAGCTTGGCACCTTCAGGCATGCGCGGCCCATCGGGATTGACCATTTCCGCGACTTCCCCGCCGCCGTGCGCAAGCTCCCGCCGGCGATGAAAGAGCAGGCGATCGTGATGTTTTGCACGGGCGGCATCCGTTGCGAAAAAGCCGGACCATTCATGGAGCGCGAAGGGTTCAAAAACGTTTTCCAGCTCGAGGGCGGCATCCTGAAATACTTCGAGGAGTGTGGCGGCGCGCATTACGACGGCGAGTGCTTCGTGTTCGACCAGCGCGTGGGGCTGGACCCGAGTTTGCAGGAAACGGAATCCTTCCAGTGTTTTCGCTGCCAGACGCCGTTGAGCGCTGCGGATCAGATGGACCCGCGCTGCGTGCCGGGTCAGTCGTGTCCGTATTGCTTCAAAACGCCGACCGAACAAATGGCGCTGACTCTCAAGCAGCGTCACGAAGCCATCCGCCGCGCCTTCACGCCCTTGCCCGGCAGTGTGCCACACGACCAGTTCAAGTTCATCAACGTCCCGAAAGACTGTGATGGCAAGACCCTGCGGGACACGCTCTGTCGCGTCGTTCGGGAGATGTCGGCAACGCATTGGGAAACTGAATGCGCTCGCGGGCTGGTGTTGGACGCGAAGCATGAACCGGTAGCCGCCACCCGACTCGTGCGCGCGGGCGAACGTTACCGACATAAGTTTCCTAATGTGACCGAGCCGGAGGTGAACGGGCGGGTCGAAATCATTTACGAAGACGAGGCGCTGATCGTGTTGAACAAGCCCGCGCCGTTGCCGATGCACCGGGGCGGCCGGTTTTATCGCAACACGCTGCAACACCTTCTCAACCACGTTTACCACCCGCAAAGGCCTTATCCGGCACATCGGTTGGACGCCAACACCACGGGTCTGGTGCTGGTGACCCGTACACAGCACTTTGCCGGGCGGCTGCAACCCCAATTCGCGCGCGGGCAGGTGGAAAAGCTTTACCTCGTCCGCGTGCAAGGCCATCCGAAGGAAGATGCTTTCAGTTGTGATGCTCCGATCAGCGCCACGTCCGGAGAAATCGGGTCGCGCAAGGTGGATTCGGAATCCGGTCGCGCCGCGCGCACAGAATTTCGTGTGCGCCACCACCACAACGACGGGACGACGTTGCTGGAAGCGCGGCCGCTCACCGGCCGTACCAATCAGATTCGAGTTCACCTCTGGCATCTGGGTTTTCCGGTGTGCGGCGATGCGATTTATTTACCCGGAAACAAACTGGGTGACACCCAGACGCTGAACCTTGCCGATCCGCCGTTGTGCTTGCACGCCTGGCGCATCAAGTTCGTGCATCCCTTTGGCCTGCAACCGGTGGAGTTTACCGCACCAGCACCAGCTTGGGCCACTTGAAGGTCCCGGTCAAAACCACCGCCAGCACGGTGACGGATCGCGGTTCCTGTTTAATGAGCCACCTTCGCCGCCATCAATAAAAATATGACTTTTCACCCATCGCTCCCCAGGTTCGCATCGGCCACGTGTATCGCAAGGTGGCGGACGTGGAGCGGACCTTGGGTTTTTGTTAGGATGTACTGGGATTCGAACTCACCCAGCGTTTTGGTGTGAGTGCGCGTTCCTTTCAGCGGGCGGTTATCATCACCACCTCGGGCTGAACACCTGGGAAAGTGCGGGTAGTTCGCCGCCGCCACCACGCAGCACGGGATTCTATCATACGGCGATCCTGTATTCGACGCACGCCCAACGGTGAACTCGCGATGTTCACCCTCGCGCTGGACTTGGATACGCTGCTGAAAGAAGCGAAGCGTATCTGCGGGCCGAACTTTACTTGCTCACGGAAAAACATCGCCAAGCAGGTGGCGAACGACTTCGCTGGCGGTATAGGAATCACGGCCCGGCTGGAGATAGCGCGCCACCTGGGAAACGTCATTGCCCGCGGTGAGCAAGGGCAAATCCAGGGTGTTGTCGGCGTGGACTTGGGGCAGGCCGATCGTGGAGACAAGTCCGTTACAAACGCACAACCGGCCTTCCGAATCCGCCGCCGCGCCGCCTTTGCGGACAAAATCTTGTACCGGCTCGGCGGGGCAGCGATAACCCAGCGTGCCGTCCGGCTTGCGATAGGCGTGCCGCAGGTAGCCGAGATCGCAGAGTCGCGTCCGGGGTGGATTGGCGTGCGCGTCGGAGAGCGTGCCTGGCAACTGAACGACCTTGAACGGGAAGCCCGTGGGTGACGCCAGCGGATCGGTGAAAACCCCCGCCTTGCCTTCCCGACTGAATTGAAGGACCTGCTGCTTGAGGTCGGCGCGAATGCCGGATTCCTCACAGAATGCGAAGGCGGTGCCAACTTGAATTCCGGCGGCACCGAGGCGGCGAGCTTCGGTGAGTTTGTCCGGGGCCCCATACGAACCCGCCAGCCAGAACGGCAGTCCCAGTTCGCGTATCTTTTCCAGGTCGGGCACGTCGCGCGGGCCATAAACGGGTTCGCCCTCGGTACTCAATTGCAGCGCGCCACGCGGGGGCGCGTTGTGGCCGCCGGCGGTTTCGCCTTCGACCACGAAGCCGTCCACCTTGCCGTTGGATTTGCGCGCGAGCGTCATGGCGAGCGTGGCCGAGGCCACGATGCCGAGAAAGAGCGGTCGCTTCAAAGTCGGAGCGCCCCGGCCACAGAAAGCCGCCGGGTCGAACTTGGAAAGGAACTCTTCACCCGGCAGAGCCCCTTCCACATCAATTTTCAACTCCACGGCCTCGCCCCTGGCCAACCGGTCGAGCACGCCCGGAATGCTGCGCGGGATGCCCGCCCCCATCAGGACGTAATCCACCCCGGCGAGCATCGCGCCGAAGATCGAAGGCAGCGTGGGGAACTGGATTTTTTCAAGGAAATTGATCCCAACCAAACCGCCGTGGCCTTCTTTGGCGAGAAACACTTCCACGAAATTCGCCGCCACGGTCAACGCCATGAAGTCCGCGCCGGATTGCAGGCTGGGCAGGGGCGTAAGCTTGAACGGGGTGCTGGCGGCTTTGCCGCCGGGGATGAAGTAATCCGCCAGGATCCGGTCGGCGATGCCCGGCATCGGGAAATTGTCCAGCGCATGGCGCATCTGGCCATCCAGATCGCCGACTTGGAGCCGTCGGGCAAGAATGGCGGCGAGCGCCGTGCCGGAAACCACGCCCAACTGGCCGGTCTGCGACACCGCGCGCGCGAGTCGCCAATCCGACACGCCCGCGCCCATTCCGCCCTGAATGATCAATGGATGCGTCATGATCGGTCGGCCGTAAGAGGTTCCCCCGCCGAAACGGGAGTCTGCGAAAACCAGCACACGGTGACACGCTAGACTCGCAAACGTGGAAAGACAAGCAGTTCGTTTTGTACCGTTCGTGGCGCGAAGATGCACGAGCCCAACTTGGGAAAGCAAAAGCGCGGGCGGCTGCCCGCGCTTTTGTGCTGCAAACTTCAGGCGAGAAACGGCCTGAGCGGCCTCCCGCTTTAATCTGGTCTCAATTTTCTTCCCGTTGGAACTCCATGATCTGTTTTCCGACGGCGGAAACCCTCAGACGCTGTAGGTGCTGCTGCTCGTGGTGCCGCCGCGGCCGGTCCAGTTGGTGTGGAAGAATTCGCCGCGCGGCTGGTCTACGCGCTCATAGGTGTGCGCGCCGAAGTAATCGCGTTGCGCTTGGAGCAGATTCGCGGGCAACACCGCGCTGCGGTACTGATCGTAGAACGCCAGCGCGGTGCTAAAGGCGGGCACGGGTATGCCTTTCTTCGCCGCCGTCGCCACAACGTTGCGCCAGCCTTTCTGCGCCTTCTTGATTTCGCCGCGGAAATAATCGTCGAGCATCAGGTTCGTGAGCTTCGCGTTGGTGTCATAGGCTTCCTTGATCTTGCCGAGGAATCGGGAGCGGATGATACAGCCGCCGCGCCACATGAGCGCGATGCCGCCGTAGTTCAGGTTCCAGCCGTATTCCTTTGCCGCCGACCGCATGAGCATGTAGCCCTGCGCGTAGCTGACGATCTTGGAGGCATAAAGGGCGCTCTTGATGTCATCAATGAACGCCTGCTTCTTCCCGGGGTTGGCCGCGATGCTGGTAAGCGCGGGCCGCGGGCCTTTCAATTTGCGCGCAGCCTTCACCCGTTCCTCCTTCAGGGCCGACACGCAACGGGAATACACAGCTTCGGCAATCAGGGTGATCGGGATGCCGAGGTCCTGGGAGTTTACGACCGTCCACTTGCCCGTGCCCTTCTGTCCCGCGGTGTCGAGGATTTTGTCCACGAGCGGCGCGCCGTCGGCGTCCTTGAAAGCAAGAATGTCGCGCGTGATTTCGATAAGATAGCTGTCGAGGTCGCCCTGGTTCCATTCGGAGAAGACCGCGTGCATTTCCGGCGCGGACATCCCCAGCCCGTTCTTCATGATATTGTAGGCCTCGCCGATCAACTGCATATCGCCGTATTCGATGCCATTGTGAACCATTTTTACATAATGGCCCGCGCCATTTTCGCCGACCCAATCACAGCAGGGCACCCCGGCCACCTGAGCCGCGACGGCTTGGAAAATACCTTTGACGTGCGGCCACGCGGCGGGCGAACCGCCCGGCATGATGCTGGGGCCATGCCGCGCGCCTTCTTCGCCGCCGCTCACGCCCGTGCCGATGTATAGCAGACCCTTGCTCTCGACGTATTTCGTCCGGCGATTAGTGTCCTCGAAGAGGGAGTTGCCGCCGTCAATGATGATGTCGCCGGGTTCGAGGTGCGGGAGCAGTTGCTCGATGAATTCGTCCACGGGCTTGCCGGCCTTGACGAGCAGCATCACCCGGCGCGGGCGCTGGAGTTGTGCGACCAGCTCCGCGATGGAATGGGCGCCGAGGACCTTGGTCCCCTTCGCTTCGTTGGCGAGAAACTGATCAACTTTCTCGATTGTGCGGTTGTACGCCACAACCGTAAAGCCGTGGTCGTTCATATTAAGAATCAGATTCTGGCCCATGACGGCCAGGCCGATGAGGCCGATATCGCCTTTAGGTTCCATGATGTATATTGGTTAATGAATTAAGTTCCGTGGGGCAACGATACGAAACCCGGCCCGTCTCGCCAGAATAATTTCTCTACCCGGATGGCGGGCGAAGGTGAACACCGGCACAGGCGATCCGCGGGATCCGGGTACCGAAGGCAGAGGCGGCTCAGACTTCAGCGGACGCGGAATCCAGCGGCAGCGAAATCCGGACGATGCCGGAATGTCCGGCTGGGGCCTGAACCAATTCCAGCTTGCCGTGATGCGTTTCGATGATCTTGCGGGTAACGGTCAGACCAAGACCCAAACCAACATTGCGCGTGGTGTAGAACGGGGCCACGCCCTTTAGCATGGCCTCGGGCGAGAAACCGCCGCCGTTATCTTGCACTTCAATGGACAGCCCGGCCTCGGCGGCCCCGTTTGGATCTGTCTCGAGCCGCACGCCGACTTTCGGGTCGGCGGGATTGGCCTGGAGGGCGTTGATCATGACCTCGGTGAGGGCGTGCTTGAGAGCGGCGCGGTCACCCGTGACGAAAACGGGCTTGCCGCCATTCTCGTATTTGAGCTGGCCTGCCTTGGCGGGCTGATATTTGCGCGCCTCCTGGTAAGCTTCTTCAATGAGCGACGACAGCGGGATTGGCTCGTGCGTCACGAGGGCGTCGCGCGCGAGAAAGCGCATTTGATTGAGCAGGCGGTTGACGCGCTTGACGCCTTCGGCGAGCGCGTTGTCGAGGGAGGCGCGAAACTCGGGGTCACGATATTTTTCGGCCAGCAACTGCTGATGGGTGGAAAGCGGCACCATCGCGTTGCCGACTTCGTGGGCGATCCGATCCGCCATGGTCTTGACCATGCGCAGATTGGCGGCCTCGATCTCGAGCCGACGCAATTGCTCGCTTTGCGTCAGATCGTCCAGCACCAGGAGGACGGATCCCGGCAGTCCGGCATCCTGTCGCCGGAAGGGAGTAACCGTGACGTTGAAGATCGAACCGGGCGTGCCTTCGGGTTCGTATTTGAAGGGGGCCAGGCCCGCGCCGGTGCGGAGCACCTGGTAGACTTTCGCGCCGAGCGCCGAGGGCAGGTCGGTAAATTCCATCTCTCCCGTCGGTCGCGCTGTCTGCCCAAAATGCTTGCGGGCCATTTTGTTGGCGTGAAGAATTTTCAGGTCGCGGCTGACGACCACGCAGGCGCTGTTCAGTTCGCGCAGCACGCCGGCCAGCATCTCGTTGTTGCCCGCGAGTTGATCGTGCAGCCAGATGTTTCGCAGGGCGAGGCCGACTTGCTCGAGCAGGTGAAAAATCAGCTCGAGCTCGGCGTTGGTAAACGGTTCGCCCGTGATGCGCCCATCGAACACGGCCACGCCCAGCAGGGAGTCGCGGTCAAAGATCGGCACGGCGACCTGACCGCCGAGGAGTTCAAATTCCTTTTGCGCCTCGACGTCGGCGCGGACTTCGTCGCTGTGGCGGCGCAAGATGCGGCCGAGGCGGAAGAGTTGTCCGCCGAGGCCGGTATCGAACGACAATTCAAAATGTTCCAACAGGCCGGGGGCCAAGCCTAGGGCGCCGGCCAGGCGCAACCGTCGTCCCTCCTCCAGCGGGGCCACGGGGGAGACGGGCGGCCGCAGAAAAATGGCCGCGCGATTCAAACTCACGATCTCCCGGAGTTGCAGCAGAAACTGCCGCAGCATCGCTTCGGCATTGAACGAGTGCGCAAGGAGGGAGGAAAAGTTGCGCAGGCTGTTGAGGGATTGCGACGCACTCGTCAACGGGGCGACGGACGGGTGGTTGGTTGCCACTTCCGTGGGTCGGGCCATCGGCACCGGCACGGCGGAAGCAGATGGGGTGGCAAACAATCGGTCGAGCAGCGCATTGAGCGCGCGCGGGCGAACCGGTTTGGACAACACATGCGTGACGCCGCGCAGGTAGGCCTCCTCCTCCCACTCGGATTGTTTGGCCCCGGTGTACAGAATGATCGGGCACTTGGGGTCGCGGCGACGCAGTTTTTCCACCAACCAAATCCCCTGCACGCCGGTGAGTTCCACGTCCACGACACAGACATGGGCCATGCCGTGCGTGAGCAGCGGCTCAGCCTCCTCGGTTTCAACGCGGTGAATGACGCGGTATTGACCGGGATTGACGCCGGCGCGGATGGTTTCCGCAATCTCGGGATGAGGGGAAAGGACGAGGAGGGTTTTCATCGCGCGCGATTTCCGAGGGGTGGTGCGGCTTGATCCCGGCCGGACGAGGGCCGAAAGGCGCTGAAACTGAGGGGGGAATCGGTTGCCCGGCAGCCGGCAGTCGTACGACTTGTGCCCGACCCGAACAAAACTGTGCCTGGAAACATCACCGCCCTTAGATAAGCCATAGCCCCGCCTGTGCGTCAATCAATTCTTGTTTACCGCGCAGAGAATGATGCCGTAGAACCCCGCCCTCCTCTTCCAAGAAAACTTCCGGATCAGGGTCCAGGGGAATTCCGAATCGCGCGGCCGGCGCGCCGAGGACAACCCTTTCTGGAATGCGGGCGCTGGGACGTGTTGCGCTACCGCGTTCCACCCCAAAGCTGCTCGCCGATTCTTGATTTTTGGAGCATGCCTTGACCGAGCTCACGCCCAGACCGATCGGGGTTGACTGGGATATGGAGGGTAAAGGTCGTGCCCTGTCCCGGCTGGCTGGCGGCTTCGATCCGTCCACCATGCTGATGCACGATGAAGAAACAGGCCATCAAGTAAATGCCATGTTCGGAAGGGGTGTCGCTGCGCACCATGAAGGGATCGAAAAGATGTTGCACCGTTTCCGGCGACAGGCCGGGGCCGTTGTCAGTGATTTGAAGTTGAATCTCGGCTTTGGCGTCGCCCACCACCCGGGCGCTGAACGTGATCTGGCTACCCGCCGGCAAGCTGGCCAATTCCTCCCGCAGGAGGAGTTCAAACAGTCTTTGAAATCGGCTTCTCTCGACGTGCATCGTCGGCAAATCGGGGGCAAGCTGGTTTTCGACCTGGAGATTCTTGGCTGCCAGTGCTGGCTTCAGGCTTTCGACAGTCTCCGCTACCACGGTGTGCAAATTCACCGGGTCCGGAAACTGGCCGGAGGATTTTTCGGAAGCGACCCACAGTTCCTTGAGCAGATTGTTGATCCGGTCAATCTGGCTCAGCACGCTGTGGTGATAATCCGACCAGAACTCGGGATGGCGCACGACGGCGGCGTTGGCCTTTTCTTCCTGCATCTTGGCGGGGGCCAGATCCATGAACGTTTTCACTGTCACCAGCGCGTTGCGGATGTGATGGCTCAGGCCGGCGGTCAACATGCCCAGGCTCACAAGCCGGTCGGCCACCATCAATTGGCGCAAGGCTTCCATCTTTTCCTGCAGCAATTGGTCGCGTTCCCGTTGCACGAGGAAAAAATCCATCGCCTGCTTGAGCGTCACTTCCAACTGTTCCGGCTCCCAGGGCTTGTTGATGTATCGGTAAATGGCGCCGGTGTTGATGGCCTCGATGGCGTCCGAAAAATCCGTATGGGCCGTGACCAGCACGCGGATGATGCGCGGCGCAAGCTCCCGGGCGCGCTCCAGCAGCCAGGTGCCCTTTTCGCCCGGCATCTTCTGGTCCGTCATCAGGATGCCGATTTCCGCCTGCTTGTCCGCGATCAGCTTGAGCCCGTCCTTGGCGTTGTTGGCGGTGAAGATGCGGAACTCGTCACTGAAGGCGCGCGCAAAATTCTTCAACGACAATTCCTCATCGTCCACGTAGAGGATGGCAAACTGCTTATGGTCGTAGTGCGTTTCCATGGTGGTTCACGGGTTCATTTCTTGTCAGGTCTTACCCGGGAACGCCAGCGTAAATTCGCAAAATTTATCCTTCTCGGTACGCACGGATATCTTGCCCCGATTATCCTTCATGATCCGCGAACACATGCTTAGCCCCAGTCCCATGCCTTCGCCGACGGCTTTGGTCGTGAAAAACGGGTCATAAATCTTGTCCACATGATCGCTGGCAATGCCGGGGCCGTTATCGCGGACGATCAGGTAGCTAACATCGTTTTCCACGCGCCCCTCGATCCAAATGGTGGGTTGCTCGCCATTGGGGAAGGGTTTGGTGCGCAAGGCGTCGAGGGAGTTCTGGATCAAATTGACGAAGAGATGAATGAGCTTGTTCTTGTTCGCGCGCACGGTCTGGCCGGCGGGCAACTTCTGTTCAATGACGGCCTTGTCCTTTACCTCGTTGCTCAGAAAGCGCAAGGCGGAGGCGACGACGTCGGAAACCATCACTTCATCCAGGATGTCGGTGTTCGGATGGGTGAAAGTCCGCAGATCGGAAACAATGTTCTTCACGCGGCCAATTCCGTCCTCGATGTCTTTCACGATATCTTCGTATTCGGCGCGCTGTTCCGAGGGGAGCAGTTTGCCCTTCTTTTTCAAGGTGAACAGCGCGGTGGTCGCAAAGTTAAGCGGATTGTTGATCTCATGAATGATGCCCGCGCTCATCTGACCGATCGAAGCCATCTTTTGGGATTGCACGATTTGCGATTCCTGCTCGGTCAACTTCTGATACGCATCCGCCAGCTCTTGGTTTCGCAGGTCAGTCAGCTTCTTCTCCGCATCCAGCGCGTAGCGAAGGGCAAACTCGCGAAAACGCAAGCGATTGAAGAAATGGTTGCCAACCACCACGATCACGCCGGTTTCGACCATGAAAATGCACTTGGCCACAAAATCGCCATTCAGTTGGTCGGCTGGCCCCTTCATGACGCAAGCGACCACATACATCAGGATCATGGCTACGACTACCAACAGAGACTCCAACGCGTCCCAGCGCACGACGAGGCTGACCGCCAGGATGATCAAATTCAACCCGGCGTAGTACGGCGAAGCTGGGCCTCCTTGGTCATAAATCATCCAAGTGATAAAGAACGCCGGGAGCAAGGCCGTGAGAAACCCAAGCGAGCGATGATAACGCTGACC